>NZ_CADEPK010000001.1 GCF_902829255.1 Metabacillus niabensis
CAATATGACTTATCACATTGTCTTCTTCCCTCTCTATTATAAACGGTTTAATTTGGAAATTGTTTCATAACTTTTACTTTTTTTCAAAATTTTATATGTTTTTTTAGGACGATCATATCCATACATTGAATACCATTTTCAAAAATCGCTTCTTCATAGTTATCTATGAAATAATTTTTTAGAATAGTCTCGATCCGAAAACCGCATTTTTGATAAAGAGCTAGCTGATTTATACTTGAATTGCCTGTTCCAATCACTACATGATGCTTACCGCTTGCCTCACTTTGCTTTGTGACAAAATGCAGGAGCTTTTTTGCTATTCCTCTTCCCCTATACTTAGCTTCCACAGCTATATTAACAATTTCATCTTCTTCTCCTCTTGGAACAACGACAATAACTCCAACCAATTCATGCTGATATTCCGCCACAAAAACGATACCAGTCTTAAGATATTCAGCTATTTTCATTTTTGAAGGGTCTGCTTCAAGAAGGAGATGATATGGTGCTTCCTCTGTTTCAAGGAGCTTCCGAATTACGATTTCCATAACTTTATCAACGCCTGTGTCCCACTGTTTTCTTCTCCAGATTGTGCTAGCTTTTCATATAGTTCATGTGCAAGCTTTAATCCAGGAGTTTGCAAATCCATATTTCCCGATTCTTCAAGGGCAATTCCCATATCTTTAATAAAATGCTTTACAAAGAATCCAGGTTCAAAATCATCAGCTAACATCCTTGGGGCGAGATTACTTAGTGACCAGCTTCCAGCCGCTCCTGTCGAAATACTCTTTAGGACATTAGCTGGATCCAATCCTGAACTTTCAGCATAAGCAATCGCCTCACAAACTCCAATCATCCCTGCTGCTATTGCGATTTGATTACACATCTTAGTATGCTGACCTGAGCCTGATTCCCCTTGATAAACAATATTTTGCCCCATTGTCTCAAAAATCGGTAAACAATACTCATATGCATCCTTATCACCGCCGACCATTATAGCAAGTCGTGCTTCCCTTGCACCGATATCACCACCTGAAACAGGAGCATCAAGAGCAAATAATTTTTTCCCCTTTGCTTCTTGATATATTTTCTTTGCTAAAGCAGGCTTTGAAGTTGTCATATCAATAATATATGTACCTGGACGAGCTGATTGAATAATGCCGTCTTGGCCTAAATAAACTTCCTCCACGTCTTGTGGATAACCAATGATCGTAATAATGACGTCACAATCGCCCGCTAATTCCTGAACAGTATTTTTCCATACTGCACCTTGCTCGATAAGCTGTTCAGCCTTTTTCTTTGTACGTGTATAGACTTGTAAAGGATAACCAGCGCGAAGAATATTTTTCGCCATGCTTTGTCCCATAACACCTAGTCCAATAAATCCAACGGTTTGCTTCATTTTTGTTCCCCCTTATAAGAAGTAATAGTTACATTATAAAAGAATAAAGTAGTATTTTACCATTTTTTTCACAATCATTTTAACAATATAAATTTTCTCTTTTTGGTTAAAATAGGATGGATTCTACAACGCTTGCAAAAAGGAGAAAAAAATGGGAACAGAAAATCATGCAATACCACATGATAGAAGCTTAGATAACAGCATTGCTCTCATGCGTGAAGGCTATCACTTTATGCAAAATCGTGTCAATAAATACCATTCAACTATCTTTGCAGCACGACTTCTAGGGGAAAAAGTTATTTGCATGACAGGAAAAGAAGCTGCTGAAATCTTTTATGATACCAATCGCTTCAAGCGAAAAGGAGCAACTCCAAAGCGGATCCAAAAAACACTTTTCGGTGAAAATGCAATCCAATTAATGGATGGTTTAGCACATACACACCGAAAAAAATTATTTATGTCCCTTATGACTCCTAAGCATCAAGCAGAGCTTGCAGCACTAACAAAGACCCACTGGGAAATGGCACGAAAGAATTGGGAAGAATCTAAACAAGTCATTCTTTTTGACGAAGCAAAGCTTGTCTTATGTCGAACAGCTTGTAAATGGGCAGGTGTCCCGTTAAAAGAGACTGAGGTTAAAGAACGTGCTGAGGATTTCAATGCAATGATTGATGCGTTTGGGGCTGTTGGACCACGTCATTGGAAAGGAAGAAGAGCCCGAACACGTGCTGAACATTGGATTCAATCGATGATCGAGGATGTCCGTGCAAATAAGATAGAGGTACAAAAAGGGACTGCTATGTATGAAATGGCTTTTTATAAGGATGAAATCGGTCAACCATTGAGTTCATTAATAGCAGCAATCGAGCTGATTAATGTTTTAAGACCTATTGTTGCAATTTCAACCTTTATCACATTTGCAGCATTAGCATTGCATAATTATCCAATTTGCAAAGAAAAGCTTTTTGAAAGTGATGATGCATATTTAGACATGTTTGTTCAAGAGGTACGACGCTTTTATCCGTTTGCCCCAATATTGGGAGCAAGAGTTAAGAACAATTTCATATGGAATAATTGCAATTTTGAAGAAGGGACATTAGTTCTCCTTGATGTTTATGGAATCAATCATGACCCTACTTTATGGGATAAGCCAAATGACTTTCACCCAGAACGATTTAAGCAATGGAAAGGCAACTTATTTGACTTTATTCCTCAAGGTGGTGGGGCTCCTGAAACAGGGCATCGTTGTCCTGGTGAAGGGATCACAATTGAGGTTATAAAGGCCAGCGTTCAATTTCTCGTTCATCATATAACCTACCAAGTACCTACACAAAACTTACATATTCCAATGAATCGCATGCCAACGTTTCCTGAAAGTGGCTTTATCATTGAAAATGTCAAAGAAAAGACCTCCATAAGATAAAATCTTTTGGAGGTCTTCATCCCCTTTATATAGACTTTACCATTCCGCCATCAACTAAAAAGGTTTGTCCGGTCATATAGGTGTTCATATCAGATAAGAGGAAACAAACATACGTAGCAAATTCCTCAGGCTTCCCATATCTTCCTAATGGAATTGTTTTGTTCATCATGTCCTCTATTTCTTCTTTTGTTTTCCCTTGCTTATTAGCAGCAATCTCATCAAGTGATGCAACTCTATCAGTAGCAATTCTACCTGGTGCAACTGTGTTAATCAAAATCTCATATTGTGCTAGCTCGCTTGCAAGTGTCTTCGTTAACCCAATCATTCCAGTTCTAAACGTATTTGATAAAATTAGTCCAGGAATTGGCTCCTTTACTGAGGAAGAAGCAATATTAACAATTTTCCCACCATTCTTTTTCATATAAGGTAATGTTTCCCGAATGAAACGTATGTAGCTTAGAAGATTTAACTCAAACGCATATTGCCAATCATCATCTGACATCTCTTCAAATGTTCCAGCAGGCGGACCACCAGCATTATTTACTAGTAAATCAATTGTTCCAAATTTTTCAACCGTTGCTTTTACTAATTGCTGAATTTCCTCCTTCTTCGTTACATTACATGCCTTATATTCAACTATTCCTTTGTTTACCTCAGTTAAATCTGTTTTTACCCTACTTAATTTCTCCTCATCTCGACTTGATATCATGACATTTGCACCTAGTGATGCAAGTTGCTCTGCAATTGCTTTTCCTAATCCTTGGCTTGATGCAATAACAAGTGCAGTTTTCCCTTGAAAATTACTGTACATATTTTCACCTCATCAATTTAGATCAATAGTATTACAGTTAATCTGCTTCTTTACCTTATTATTATGACTTATCATATTAATATAAAACAGATTCAATTTTATATTTATAGAGGAAAAAAAGTAGTGTTATAGAATCATTATCTAGAGGTGATTGGTAATGTTTAGGAAAGAGATGTATTTGTTTCATGATAATAAACCAGTCAAAACATTCTTTCGTCAGTATACAGAAGATGACTTTGAGCAATTGATTGCTATACAAAGGGAAAGCTTTCCACCGCCATTTCCGCCTGAATTATGGTGGAATAAAGCGCAGTTGCATAACCATGTAACAATTTTTCCAGAAGGTGCTCTTTGTGCTGAGATTGATGGAACGATTATTGGCTCGATAACTGGATTAATCGTACAATTTGATCCACTTCATCCCAATCATACATGGGAGGAGATAACTAATAATGGATACATTCATAACCATAACCCAAATGGAAATACGTTATATATTGTTGATATATGTGTTGCTCCGCCATATCGTAAATTAGGAGTAGGGAAATGGCTAATGCAATCCATGTATGAAACGGTCATTTCATTAGACCTCGACAGATTGTTAGGTGGAGGAAGACTTCCTGGCTATTCTAAGGTTAGTCATGAAAAATCAATTGATGAATATGTAAACAATGTTCTGAACGGAACATTAAAGGACCCGGTCATGT
Source organism: Metabacillus niabensis (assembly GCF_902829255.1). GTDB lineage: Bacteria > Bacillota > Bacilli > Bacillales > Bacillaceae > Metabacillus > Metabacillus niabensis. Next base: position 4,341 of record NZ_CADEPK010000001.1, read on the forward strand.
CCTTCTTATTGCGTTGCGGACGTACACCTGTTTGTCCAGTTAAAAATTACCTTGAAGATAAAGAATCTTGTAACTATGGCATGCTAATGGAGTGGCGGAATCCGTTTAAGAGTTGTTAACTGTCGTTCCTATTACAATTCGATAATTAATTGGAAGATATAAACAGAGGTGGTTATGAACAATGAAAAACGATAGAGATTTACCTGATAAATCTTATTTTTGAAGGCATTGAAAAGAAGGCTAGATGAGAGTCATATTGAAAGGACCAAAATTGTAGAAAAACTCTCGATTAACTACGCAGGCTTTCGAGGAGAACAATCGATTGAATATTACTCACTTTAATAGATAACAAAACAAATCGAATATTACACGAATATCAGGCTACAGAGAATCAATAATTGTTATTTTCAAATCGATTACCTCATCGTTAGCCAAAAGTATTGATAATTATGTAAGTAAAACATATAAAAGGGATACTTTATTTCGATAGAAAGTTTAATCAACTGCTCCGAATTGATGACTCGAGTAAAGAAACAGGCTTTCCTGACCCTATCCTTCAAGTAAACCGCCAAAAATCACAACTACAATATTTTCTCCGAAAACACAATTTACCTAATGTTCCAGTTATTCCATTAGTGATTATAAGTTATCCTTCAACAATCATTAAAGTAACTCCAGATCATAAAGATGTATCCCAAGTTGTCATACATTCAGGAGCATTACCATATAAAGATAGGAAATATATTCTAGAGATTTCCAAACTTAAAGAATCGATACGAAATACTGATTTGGAAGTATATTTAAGTAATTGAAAGTATTTGTGAATTAATGGAAGTATTTATTTTTACGAATGAAGATTATTCACAGTAATAGAGAAAAAGACAGGCTATATGCCTGTCTTTTTCAAATTATACATTAAATGTCTCTTTAACAAATGCAACGACTTCTTCAGTTGTGCTCATGCCAAGAACTTTTTCTTTTACAGATTGTGCTTCTGCTTTTGAAAGTCCTTTAATTTGAGTACGTGCTGGAAGAATTGATGTTGCACTCATAGAGAATTCATCAAGACCAAGTCCTAATAATAATGGGATAGCGATCGGGTCGCCAGCCATTTCTCCACACATACCAGCCCATTTGCCTTCTTTATGTGCTGCATCAATAACCATTGAAACAAGACGTAAGATTGCAGGGTTGTATGGTTGATATAAGTATGATACACGTTCGTTCATACGATCTGCTGCCATTGTGTATTGGATAAGGTCATTTGTACCAATACTGAAGAAGTCAACTTCTTTCGCAAATTGGTCTGCCATAACTGCTGTTGATGGAATTTCAACCATCATTCCAATTTCAATATTGTCAGATACTTGAACACCGTTAGCTACTAGCTTTTCTTTTTCTTCTAAAAGAATCGCCTTAGCTTCTCTAAATTCAGAAACAGTTGCAATCATTGGGAACATGATACGTAGGTTTCCGTATGTGCTAGCACGAAGTAAAGCACGTAATTGAGTGCGGAAAATATCTTGCTCTTCCAAACATAAGCGAATTGCTCTAAATCCTAAGAAAGGGTTCATTTCTTTTGGTAGGTGTAAGTATGGTAATTCTTTATCTCCACCGATGTCTAAAGTACGGACAACGACTGGCTTTCCTTCCATTCTTTCAAGAACAGCTTTATATGCTTCAAATTGCTCGTCCTCAGTTGGAAGCTGGTCTCTTCCCATGTATAAAAATTCTGTACGGTATAATCCGACTGCTTCACCGCCATTTTCGATAACACCTTTTACATCATCAGGTGTTCCGATGTTTGCAGCAAGTTCAACATGTTGACCATCTTTTGAAACAGTTGGCTCATTGACTAATTTAGCCCATTCAGCCTTCTGTGCTTCATATTTAGCGCGTTTTTCTTCATATTGAGCAATGACTTCTGCTGAAGGGTTAATGATAACATCACCATCTAAACCATCAACAATAACCATTACGTCATTTTCAATACTTGAAGTCGCTTGTTTAGTCCCTACAACTGCTGGTATTTCCATTGAACGAGCCATAATCGCTGAATGTGATGTACGACCACCAATATCAGTTGTAAAACCTTTAACAAATTGACGATTTAATTGAGCAGTATCAGAAGGTGTTAAATCCTCAGCAATAATAACAACCTCTTCAGAAATAAGGCTCGGATTTGGAATTTGAACACCAAGTAAGTGAGCAATTACACGTTTTGTTACGTCACGAATATCTGCTGCACGTTCTTTCATGTATTCATTATCCATAGATTCAAACATTGAAACAAACATATCAGCTGTTTCTCTCATTGCGAATTCTGCATTTACAGATTCTGTGTTAATTTTATCTAATACAGGATTAAGTAATTCGGGATCACTTAATACTAATAAATGTGCTGCAAAAATTTCTGCTTTATCAGCACCTAGTTCACGGTTTGCATGTTCTTTAATTTTTTCAAGTTCTTCTTTAGATTGGCTGATCGCTTGTTCAAAACGTTGCTTTTCAGCTTCCTTATCAGCAATCTCCCTTTTTTCGATCGTAAGCTCTGGCTCTTCTAAACGGTATGCTTTTGCAATCGCAATACCTGCTGAAGCTCCGATCCCTTTTAGGTTATTACTCATTATTCGCCAAGCCCCTCGTTTTTCAATGTTTCTGTAATTCCAGCAATTGCTTCATCTGCATCTGAACCAGCTGAAATAATCTTAATTTGGGCACCTTGAGGAATTCCTAAAGACATAACACCCATAATTGATTTTAAGTTAACAGTCTTACCGTTATATTCTAAGTTTACATCTGCATCAAATTTGCTAGCCGCTTGCACTAATACTGTTGCAGGACGTGCGTGAATTCCTGTTTCTGCTGTTACTGTAAATGTTTTTTCTGCCATTTTTCATCAATCTCCTTTAAAATCTTTCAATATTCTACAAGTTTCTATTTTAACAGTGAATGAACTCAAAAGACAAGTATGTCGTATTAGAAATAGAAATTTAATCATATTTTGCGCCTTACTATTCGTTTAGTAAGGCACAAAATAGCTTAGATTAACCCTCTATAGAAATAATATTTTCATCTTTTGCATTTACTTTACCAGTTGATTGAAGCTTAATTGATTGACCTTCTTTAAGATTTGTAAACACAATCGGTGTCATAATAGATGGTGCAAGTCCCTTCACTTTTTCGATATCGACTTCAAGTAGTTTTTGACCTTGTTCGACAATATCCCCTTCTTTTACAAAGGTTGTAAAGCCTTCACCTTTAAGATTAACTGTATCAATACCAAAGTGGATTAAAATTTCCTTTCCACCATCTGATTGGATTCCAATCGCGTGCTTTGTTGGGAATACATTCAGAATTTTACCATTTACTGGTGAGACAACTGTACCTTCTGTTGGTAAAATTGCAAATCCATCACCCATCATTTTTCCAGAGAAGACTTGGTCAGGTACTTCTGAAATTTCTTTTATTTCACCTGTTAGAGGTGCAACAATTGTTTCATTTACAATTTCGTTTTGCAGGCCATCTGCTACTACATCTTCTACTTGTTCACGAACTTCTTGCTGTTGAGAAGCTGTTTTTGTCACGCGAGGTTTCTTTCCTGCCATTACATCTTGAATTTGTGTTTTTAAATTATCCGATTTTGGTCCGAAAATTGCTTGAATATTATTTCCAACTTCAAGAACACCTGAAGCACCTAATTTTTTCAAACGATCTTTATCGACATTTTTCGCATCATTTACAGTAACACGTAAACGAGTAATACATGCGTCTAAATGTTTGATATTTTCTTGTCCACCTAAAGAAGCTAAAATTTGCACTGGTAATTCGCCAGCATCAGTTGTTGCTGCAGAAGAATCATCAGAAGTTTCAACTGATGCATCTTCACGACCTGGAGTCATTAAGTTCCATTTGCGAATCGCAAAGCGGAAACCAAAATAGTAAATAACTGCAAGAACTAAACCAACTGGAATTACTAACCACCAATGTGTTTGTGGATTTAACATACCAAAGAGAATAAAGTCAATTAATCCACCGGAGAATGTCATCCCGATTTTAACGTCTAAAATATGCATAGTCATAAATGATAATCCGGCAAAAATAGCGTGGATTCCAAATAGTACAGGTGCTACGAACAAGAATGAGAATTCAAGTGGTTCAGTAATACCTGTTAGGAAAGATGTTAACGCTGCAGAACCCATTAGGCCGGCCACAATCTTTTTATTCTCAGGTTTTGCTTCATGATAAATCGCTAAAGCTGCTGCTGGAAGACCGAACATCATGAATGGGAATTTACCAGTCATGAATGTACCTGCTGTTAAATCTTGTACACCATCTTTAATCTGGTTAAAGAAAATCGTTTGGTCACCACGTACAGTATCACCTGCAGCGTTAACATATGAACCAAACTCAAACCAGAATGGAGAATAGAAAATATGGTGTAAACCAAATGGAATTAATGAACGTTCAATGACACCAAAGATAAATGCAGCCAACGTTCTATTTGCATCTAATAAGTTTGTTGAGAATGCATTTAAGCCTGACTGAATTGGTGGCCAAACAAAATACATAATGATACCAAGAACAACAGCTGAAGCTGCAGTCGCAATAGGTACAAATCGTTTACCTGCAAAGAAACCTAAGTATTGCGGAAGTTCAATTGTAAAGAATTTATTATACATATAAGATGCCAATACCCCTACAATAATCCCGCCAAATACACCAGTTTGCAATGTCGGTATACCTAATACATTTCCATAAGCTGCACTATGGTTTGCTAAAAATTCAGCTAAAGCAGCAGAATCTGTCGGCATTACGCCTAAGCCTTTTAAAATACTGCTCATCGTAATATTCATAATTAAATATCCGATTAATGCAGCAATCCCTGCTACACCATCACCATTTGCTAAGCCAATTGCAACCCCTACAGCAAATAATACCGGTAAATTAGAGAAAACGATATTTCCCGCATTTTCCATTACACTTGCTATAAGAACTACCCAATCACTTGTTAGAAATGGAGCAAGATTAGTTAGTGTTTCGTTTTGCAAAGCATTTCCTAATGCTAGCAATAGACCAGCAGCTGGTAATAACGCAACTGGTAACATGAGTGCACGTCCAATCTTTTGAAGGACGCCAAAAGCATTTTTAAACATAATAAAATAAACCTCCTACCTTTTAATTAAGCAACAAGATAAACAAGAAACAAACAGAATTAACCGTTTACAGTTAACCTGCAAACAAGTCAAAACAAACAAAAAAGGCATGGTGAACAGGTGCTTAATTTACTAATAGGTATACTTCCCCAAAATAGCAAATAAAACACGCTTGTTCACTCATGCCTGATCGAATCAGTAACACGTGAATAAGATCGGTTACATTTATTTATTTGTTAAACGGTATAAGTGCATTGTTAAATATACGGTTTCTGCTTCATAAACAGGTTTCTTTAATACTTGTTGCATGACTTTAATCATTTTCCATGAAGTATTGTAGCATAAAGGATATTCCTTTTTCAACAAAAAAGATAATTTTTCTGGTTCAGCTAAAGATTCACCGGAGTTTACCCGCTCAATTGTATAGCGTAAATGTCGGACTAGTCTTAAATAATTCACACTTTCTCTATCAACAGTTATTTTAAGGGACTCCTCAATAACATCTGTTAAATGGCTTATTAGCTGTGAGTATTGATTTACCTCTGATAACGGCTTATTTGTGATAGAGCTATGGATATGCAAGGCAATAAAACCAATTTCTCCATTTGGTAACTGTACATTCAACCTCTTATTTAATCGTTTTATAACATCAGTAGCAAGTTCATACTCAAAAGGATAGAGAGATTTCGTTTCAAGCAAGAAAGGATTCTTTATATCCATCCCTTGTTGCAAACGCTTTAACGCAAAGGTGATATGGTCAGTTAATGCAATATGAATATGCTCATTAAGTGGATGGTTCACTCTTTCCGCAATATAACGTATCTCATCTTGAATAATCTCGAGCATTTCATCATCAATATCAGTCAATAGCATTTTATATTGCTCTTGTTCTTTTTTGTTTGTTAATACAAACATTTTTTCAATATTATCTTCTTCAATTACATCTCCTGGTTTCTTGCCAAATCCAATTCCTTTTCCTATTAAAACAACTTCGCCATATGACTGATGTTCAACAATTAAAACATTGTTATTTAATGATTTTTTTATGATAAAGGACCCCGTCATGAATCCACAACTCCTTTGCAATCCAATCCTTCATATCGTACAAGAGATATATGCCCTTTCCAGCTGTTGTATAAGTTCTTGTATTTTCTCTTCTGTTATTTTGGCTTTCTTTTTGAAAAAAAACATGTAAACTCCACCTACCATAAAATTATCAATTATGTATTAACTAAACGATTCCTTTATTCTCCATTTACCTAATTGTACCATTTGCTCTTGAAAGTAAAATCTCAAATTTTAAAAACAATGAACTTTAGCAAAAGTGGATGACTCAAAACCAAAGGGTCAGACCCCTCATCTAGAATTAAGAAACGAGAGTTAAAAGGATGGTGGAGTGTTTTTCATATATTGTTCTTAATAAAAAAAGGGCTGAACCCAGCCCCAACAACTAATTGGTTAGTTTTTTAAATATATCGCAAATTGTTCTTGATGAGATTATAGCTTCAAAGAATAAAACTGACTATTTATTTTTGACAATAATCATATTTACGGTTGAACGACTCCAACACCTGCATATTGAGTGACCATTGATTTTACATCCTCAACAGGAGTTAGCGTATAATTGTATGGGACTGTGTAATTTGTAGTGGATGATGTTGGTTGGCTGCCTGTGCTATTAAGATAAAGATTGTTTGAAACATTCCAATAACCTGTCTCGTCGCTGTACCAAAAACCTAATGGGTTATGTGAATTTTCAAATACATTGTTTTCGACAAGGAGTTCCGCACCCATTCGTGCATTTATACCTGAACCATCAATTCCTTCATAATAGTTGTTATAAAGATGTCCTTTGCCATAACGGAAGCTAGGAACACGGGAGTTTAAGTTTTTAAAATGATTATGGTGGAATGTGATATTTCGATCGGCATTATCACTATCTGATGAGCCCATCAACATTGCTTTCCACCCATCATGTACATAGTTCCAAGAGAAGGTTATATTATAAGCGTCACGCTTTACATCGAAAAGCCCGTCATAATAATCTTTGTCTACATTTAGGCTAGCATAAATCTCATTATGATCGACCCAAATATTACTAGAAGGACCTTCAATTGTTACGGCATCTTTATCGCCAGCTCTAACTTCGTGAATCGTGAGGTTTCGAATGATGATATTATTTGCTCTCCATACTTTGATGCCAATTCCATCAAATTCACCGTTTGTACCAACGCCTAATATGGAAACATCAGAAACATCTTTGAGGTTGATTTTACTATCAGAGGTGTTATTGGGTGTAATCGTTCCATTCACATAAATCGTTAAAGGTGTATTATCATCCTTATTATTTAAAGCTTGGATGATTTCATCTCCAGTCTGAACGGTAACCGTATCTCCACCTGCACCGCCAGTTGTTCCACCATTAGAAGTAGCAAAGCCTTTCATACTGAAATCAGGAGTAGCAGCAGAAACAGATTGAAAAGACAAACCAACAACTAAAATTATCATTGAGATACTTGCAATAAACATCTTTAATAATTTTGTTTTCATCTTTCTCCTCACGTCCTTTATTTAATTTATCTTTTCAAGCAAATTCTAGATGCAAATGGTCTACCCTCCTTCCAATTAGGATTAATGAAATCATAACACGTAAGCGTTATCATAAAATAATCATTACATCAGATGTTGAGTATTTAAGTAAAAAATTACCACAATAACTAAAACCTTTCTTAAATCTCCGTTTTTTTCCTATGACTGGACTATGCATTAAGTAGGACTATTACAGGTGCTCAAGGAAAACTAGGAATGATTATGTATGACTTTTCATTCAATAAAAAATGTAGGCACCTAACGAAATGATTACTAAGCTTTTCAAATTGTTAATTATAAACAAAAAAGATCTGATGCATTATCAGACCTTTTTGTTAAGATAAACGATTTCTTTATCTTTATTTATAAAATTTCACTCGATCTTCAAGTGGCTGGAATTCTTTATCACCAGGCTCTGCAGTAGGGTTACCGAAAGGCATTTGTGCAATCAATTTCCATTCAGCTGGGATATTCCATTCCTTTTTCACTTCATCATCGATAAGTGGATTGTAATGCTGTAATGATGCTCCTAATCCTTCTGCCTCTAAACCAGCCCAAACAACTAATTGATGCATTCCAGAAGCTTGGTTTGACCAGATTGGGAAGTTTTCAGCATATAGAGCAAATTGTTCTTGAAGAGATTTAATGACTGCTTCATCTTCAAAGAATAAAACTGTTCCATATCCTGCTTTAAAAGAGTCCATTTTTTGTTGAGTTCCAGAGAAATCTCCTTCGCCAACTACTTTGCGTAAAGTTTCAGTTGTAATATCCCATAATTTATCATGAGCTTCACCAGTTAATACAACAATACGCGCAGATTGTGAGTTAAAAGAAGAAGGTGTATGCTTCACAGCAAACTCAACGATTTCTTTAATTTTCTCATCAGTTACTTGTACGTCTTTATTAATTGCATAATAAGAACGTCTTTCTTTAAGAACAGAGTAAAAATCCTTTGACATACTATGTATCCCTCCAAAAATATTGTCTTTAAATTGAATATCTTGAAACAAGGATTATTTTAAACTAGTAAGTGGGATAGTGTCAAATAATTGTTTTTTTATTTTTTTGTAAAGGATGTCTGTAAACTTTGTTTCGTTTAATTAGTAGTTGTTAAGGGTATTTGCATTTGCAGTGCCCACTTTCCGCGGGGTGGGCGGTGAGCATTTGTTGTAAATACTGCAGGGTCTCACCTATCTCACGCATCCTGCAGGAATTTCGACTTACACTCAAAATCAACCTTTACAAACTTTAGCTAAAAAATAACTTTGTTTTAGAAAAGAGCTCTTTCATCTAAAAAATTGAAATAAGCTCTTTTGTATAAGAATGACGTTCCTTACTAAATAACTGATCACGGTTAAATTGTTCGATAAGCTTGCCGTTCTTCATCACCATCATCCTCTGGCTCATTTGGCTGACAGCGGCAAGATCATGTGAAATAAACAAGTAAGATAGATTTAAAGTTTCACGAAGCTCTGTCAATAATGAAAGCACCGCTCCTTGAGAAATAACATCGAGGCTCGCAGTTGGCTCATCGAGAACGATAAGCTCAGGCTCAATACTGATGGCCCGGGCAATTGTGACACGTTGTCGTTGGCCGCCACTTAATTCATGGGGATATCGATCGGCTAAATCAGGAGTCAGTTCAACAGCTTCAAGAAGTTGCTTTACAAAGGCCTCTTTAGAAGTATAGGAAAAATGGCTAAGATTAAGCTCCTTCCTATATTGAACAAATGGATCAATCAAGGAATCTTTTATTTTTAATTTTGGGTTCAATGCAGCAGATGGATTTTGAAACACGATTTGTATCTTTTTTCGATATGGTAACAGCTGACGTTCATTAAGCTTCTCAATCGGTTCACCCTTAAATTGAATTGATCCACTATCAATTGGTTCAATTCTTAACAAGCAACGAGCTAATGTACTTTTACCACAACCACTTTCACCGACAAGTCCAAGACATTCCCCTTTGTTTAGCTCAAATGAAAGGTTACTCACCGCAGCTTTACTACCTTGATATGATTTTGTTAGCTGTTTCACAGTAAGGAGATTCATCCGTTATTGACCTCCTGTAACCCTGATGGGAGGCCTCGTCCAAGTGTAGGCGCCGCCTCAATCAGCTTCTTAGTATATTCATGCTGCGGGTGGTCAAGTATACGATGCTTTCCACCTGCTTCAACGATTTGGCCCTCTTTCATAACAGCTAAACGATTCGCATATCGTCTGACATGACGCCAATCATGTGTGATGAATAAAATTGCACAACCTGTTTCGTTTTGCCGTTTTGCAAGCAACTCTAAAATCCTGTGTCCTGAAACACTATCAAGTGCCGTAGTTATCTCATCAGCAATCAATAAGTCCGGTGATAATAAAAGGGCTATTGCGATTGAAACGCGCTGGAGTTGTCCACCACTAAGCTGAAATGGATATTGATTGTACAAAGCGTCATCTAATCCAACTGATTCAAGAGCCTCCATTGACTTGTTTTGTCTTGCTTTTGCATCGAGAATACCATGAGCTCTCTGATATTCGTCAAAATGCTGACCAATCGTTCGAAACGGTGTAAAAGAACCCTGATAATCCTGAAAAATATAGGACAATTTTTGACCGCGAATATTCCTTATTTGTTTTGCTGATAATGACAGCAAATCTTCTCCTTTAAAAAGGATCTTTCCCTCAACCCGCAAATTAGGAGAAAGCATTTGTCCAATTGCTTGTGAGAGGATGCTTTTGCCGCTCCCGCTCTGCCCAACCAATGCATACCATTCTCCTTCACGGATGGAAAGAGATACGTTCTGAACGATTTTCTTTTCTTTACTGCTAATGGATACATTGTCAATCGATAAAGTCATTGCTACACCTCTTTCTTCACATCATAATAGTCTCGCAAATAATCCCCAAGCATATTTGTTAATAACACAACTATTACAATAGCTAACCCAGGATAGATCATTAATTCAGGCCTTGACTGAAAGTATGGGCGTGAGTCATTTAGCATTGCCCCCCATTCAGGAGTTGGTGGCTGTGCTCCTAGCCCAATGTAAGAAAAAGCAGAAATGAGCAAAATAATTTTACCGAGATCAAGACTTGCCAAAACGAGGACATGCCCAACAATATGCGGAAATAAATGCTTACGGATAATTTTCATTGAAGATAAACCATTTGTACGGGCAATCAACACATAATCTTTTTGGGATTCTGATAGAACCGTACTTCGCACAAGACGCGCATAACTAACCCATTTGACCATCACAATAGCAAGGACAAGATTACCGATGCCTGGTCCAAGTAAACCGCTCAGAACAATCGCAACAATCATATCGGGGAAAGCTAGAAATGCATCCGCAATTCGCATAAAGATCCGATCAACAATTCCTCGCTTATATCCGGAAATAAGACCAAAAGGGATTCCAATGATAAGCGCAGCAACAAGCGCAAGCAAGCTATAACCAATTGTCTGTTGCCCACCTAGCAAAAGCCTTGTTAGTACATCACGCCCTAGTTGGTCTGTTCCAAGTGGATGCTGAAGACTCATGCCTTGAAGTCGTCCATCAAGATTTGTTAATGTTGGGTCGTGCCGCAAATAAAAGAAGGCATAAATGACCATTACAATAACAGCCCCTCCGCAAATCATAGCCAATATCGCTTGCCAGCTATTCCTTTTTACCTTGGGCAAATGCATCGACATTTGTCTCATCAGTTGATTCTCCTTTCTTTTAGTCTCATTTCCGGATTTAAATACCTATAAGATAAATCCACACATGTATTTACAACAAAAACGATAATGGCCATGATTAATATATACCCTTGAATTAACGGATAATCCCGTTGACGTATCGCATCAACAACAAGCTTTCCGATCCCCGGATACGCAAACAATACTTCAATCACCACTACACCACCGATTAAACTTCCTAAGCTGACTCCAAATACAGTAATAACAGGTGGCAGGCTATGGCGAAATGCATGTACTAGAAAAATTCGCCGTTCTGATAGCCCGCGCGCTCTTGCAGCACGAATAAACTCCTGACTAAGCGAATCAAGTAAGCTTGAACGAAGCAAACGAACATATACGCTAGAGATAGCCAAGCCAAGTGTCAATGATGGTAAGATCAAAGAAACAAACCCTTCTCTCCCCATTGTTGGAAGCCAATTAAAGCGGACACCGAATAAATCAATTAAAATAAGACCTAGCCAGAAGCTTGGAATTGCAGCACCAATAATCGATAATACTCGACTTACTTGATCGATCCAACTATCTCTATATAGGGCAGATAAAGAGCCAAGTGGAACAGATACGATGAGCATAACAATTAATGCGCCGGCGGCTAGTTCGATCGTAGCAGGCAATCCCATTAAAATCATATCTATAACAGGTTGACGAGTGACATATGACGCCCCAAAATCAAGTTGGATAAATTTAAGGAGCCAAAGCCCGTACTGAACAAGCAATGGCTTATTAAATCCCAGCTCTTCTCTTAAAGTCTCTACTTGCTCCTGACTAACAGATAACTCATCAACATTCAAAATCGTTAAAACAGGATCACCAGGTGCCATTCGAACAAATAGAAAACTAACAAATGTAATAAATAACATAAAAAATAATACTTCAAAAAATTTCCGAGTAAGAATTTGGACCATTTACTTCACATCCAACTCGTTAGTAATCATGTAATACTCACTACGCGTTGTTAGCCAATTTTTAACCTTGTTTTCGTTGTATGCAACAATCGTCGATGGATGCAAAACAAATGAATTAATCACATTGTCATGGACATAATCAGCAGCCTGTTCTGCTAAAGTTGCCCGCTCCTCTTGATTGACTGTTTGATTAAGCTTGTCAATAATCGCCGTCAGTTCAGGCTCCTGGGCACCACTAAAGTTAAGAGCACCAGTTGGATGATAGGTTGCATTTAAATAATAGCCAGCATCTCCACGAGGAGCTGTTAAATTACTGTATGTGGCTAAATCCCAGTCACGGTTTGACGCCATGTATTCCTCTGGAATATCAATTTGGCGAATCTCCACATCAATGCCAATTTTTTTCGCATCCGATTGAAACACTTGGGCAATTAAAGGCAAGTCCGCTCGCGCACTATAGGTTAAAAGAGTAAACTTAAGCTGCTCTCCGTCTTTTTGCATTTTCCCGTCTTCAAGTGTATAGCCCGCTTCCTCTAAAAATTTAACCGCTACATCACTCCCGGTTTTACTCTGCTCATACGTTGGTGCAAATGGTAATGATGGTAAAAATGGACCGACAGCAGGTTCTGCGTAACCTAATAAAATTGTATCAACGATCTTTTGACGGTCAATCAGTGCATCTACAGCACGACGTACATTGATATCCTTCAAACTTTTACGTTCCATATTCATCGTCATTTGATGTACGCGGAATGTCGCAGTTGATTCAACTTTAATCCCTTCTTGTGCCCTTAATGATTCCAAGCTCTCTACTTCAGGGCGATAGACGATATCTACTTCCCCAGATTTCAGCGCTAGCGAACGGGCATTTGCATCCTCATTAAAGGAGAAAGTCACCGAGTCAAGCTTTGAGGCTCCATCCCAATAATTATCGTAACGTACGAGTTCTAGCTTGCTTCCAGGTGTAAATGATTTTAACGCAAAAGGCCCTGTCCCAATCGGTTTACCTACAATATCCTCTTCTGTTACATCAATGATCGAAACATTGGGATTAACAAGTTCTGAAACAAATTCCGGAAAAGGCTCCTTAGTTGTTATATGTAATGTATAACCATCTGCTTCAATCTTCTCAATTTTAAGTGCGTTCTGTATTGCCACACTCTCCTTTAACGCTCGTTCAAGAGAGGCTTTCACCGCTTTTGCATCCATTTGTTTACCATTTTGAAACGTGACATCTTCACGAAGCTTAATTGTCCAATGTTGCCCATCCTTACCTTCCCAGCTTTCTGCTAGCCATGGTGCAACCGTTAAATTTTCTTCATCTAATCGCACTAGAGTTTCCGTTATTCCTGCTCTAAGTGGGACATAACTTGAATCAACATGAGGATCTAGAGAATTAGTAGAGAAATTATAAAGAAAATGAATATGCTTATCCTCTGCGTTTTTCTGAACAGTTCTTTCAGAAACTTCTGTACAAGCACTTAACAAGCTAACACAAACTAGTAAAATACTTAATTTTAGTAAGTGAGTTTTTATGTATTTGCCGAAACTACTAAACTCTAAAAAGCCGTTCGAATTATTGCTTTTCCATAAGTTCATTTTTTTCCTCCATATTATTATTTCTTTTCTAAAAAACCGTAATGATTTCGATTTGAATTCTATCGTAATCATTACGATTTGACAAGTGGTAATTTCATTTTTCCTAAATCTTTTAGTATTGATCTCTGATTGTCTTATAAATACTTGCTTTTTAAATTATTTGTAACTACTCAACAATAAACGGTGGGAGTGGGTCGTGAAATTTGCTCCAGTCTTGAATCATCTCTTCGTCTGTTAGAAGACATTCATCTAAGGCCGCTTCAATTTGTTCTTTATTTAAATCTATTCCGATGAGAACAAGTTCATTCATTCGATCTCCATAAACTTCGTCCCAACGTTCGAGCAATTCAGGATCTTCTTCAAGAATTTTAGCTTGCTCCTGCTTAGATGCTGCAGCAATCCATTCACCAGCTCCTTGAAATATAATTGATGGTCCAGCTTGTGAAAGTAAGCCTGTCATATTATTACGGGTAGCCAGCCAAAAGAATCCTTTCGCACGGACAACTTCCACTGGCCAGTTTTCTAGCCACCTTAACCATCTTTCTGGATGGAATGGTTTTCTTCTTCGATAAACAAAGGAGGAAACCCCATATTCCTCTGTCTCAGGAGTATGCTCTTCGTTCAGCTCCTTGATCCAACCAGCAGCTTGACTAGCACGTTCAAAATCAAATAAACCTGTATTCAAAATACACGATAACGCCACAACAGAATATGCACTTTCAATTATCCTTGCTTCAGGATTCAATTTTTGTAAGACTAGTTTCAATTCCTCAATACTTTCTCGATCAACTAAATCAATTTTATTTAACACAAGAACATTAGCAAATTCAATTTGATCAATGAGTAAATCGACTATTTCCCTAGTATCCGTTTCATCATTTCCCTGCTTTCGATCTAGCAGACTTTCCCCTGAAGCAAAGTCATGCCAGAAACGATTTGCATCAACTACTGTGACCATCGTATCAAGCTCGCAGTATTCAGGTAGGTTAATCTTTAAGTTTTCATCAATATAGGTAAACGTTTGGGCAACTGGTATAGGCTCAGAAATACCTGATGATTCAATTAGGATATAATCAATGTCACCAGCTTTTACAAGCCGCTCTACTTCTACAATCAAATCCTCACGTAACGTACAACAAATACAGCCGTTCTGCATTTCAACTAGCTTTTCGTCAGTTCGGCTAAAGCCTCCTTTTTTAACCATTGTGGCATCTATGTTAACCTCACTCATATCGTTAACAATCACCGCAACCTTTAAGTTTTCTCTGTTTTGTAATACATGATTTAATAAAGTCGTTTTCCCTGATCCTAAATAACCACTTAGAACGGTTACCGGTACCTTTCTTTTCATCTAATCTCCTCCTAATTCGTATTCATTACGATTTAAAATTCATAGCCTAGCCACTATTCTCTCCGCTGCCTGCCTAGCACCGGAAATATTTCTAGCAATAGGGCCCATCTCCAACTCTGCCAACGGTCCCATTACATATAAATGAGGACACCACTCTAGGGCTTTATTGACAATTGGATAGCCGCAATGGGCACATGTTAAATGTTCCTCTTCAATTAGTCTCTCTATCCATCGATGACCAGGTCTTGTTGGTAAAAAACCTGTTGCAAGTAATACATGTCTAACTTGAAGTGAATTCGAGATTACGTTAAGATTCAATGTTTCCTTGTCTAAAGTAAATGAAGTAACTTCACCATCAATAATATGTAGCTTCTCTTTTGCCTCTAGTCTCTTCATTGCATATAACACATCTCTTGGAACAGAGCCTTTGAATCTAGCTCGTTTAATTTGCTCTCGACGTATTCGATAATCCTTCACCCTACTAAATGGTCCCTGACGCTTTAACCCTAACCAACCAGGATCGCTATCAAAGTCATGCACACGAAATGAATGACGTTTTATTAAAGATACTTTCCCAGGAAACTGTTGAGATAGCTTAATAGCTAGATGAGCAGCGGTAATCCCTCCGCCAATAATCGCAATAGGTGCTTTCAGCTTTGAAACATCCTTCATGTTTTCATCAAATATATGATGAACCCTTTTCGGACAATTGACAGCAAGCTCCTCTGCCCAAGTAGGAATCAAAAGCTGTTCATTCACGCTGATGGCAATAACGACATTTTTGGATTTAAACATTTCTCCGTTTTCCGTATACACTTCCCAAAAGTCCTTTCCTCTTTGAACCTTTCCAACTAATCCTTTATGCCAGCATTTCTTTAAACCTGTTTCGAATATTACTTTATCGCAATGCTCATTAAACAATTCTAATGAGGGACGTTTATAGATCCCATAGAAATCTTTATGTACATTTGATACTTTCCTTGCAAACTGCTGTAAACTAAAAGGATCAATATCAATGTGATGAACAGACGGCGAACGAAGATAGGACATTGATATTTTAGCAGTATTTTGCTTCCATCTAGTCATAGGTTCGCTATGAGGATCGACTATACAAAGCTTTAATGGTTCGACTTTTTTATGTTTAATTAAATAGGTAGAAATAGTACATCCGTGAATACCACCGCCAATAACTAACCAATCTAGCATTTACTTCCTCCTATAGCACAAATCGTAATAGTTACGATTTATATTTTAATCAACATATCTGATAAATACAAGTTTTTTCTAGACCCAATATATTTATTTGAAATTCCTTTCCATAAACAGGCATAAGAAACAGCCCCCTACGAAAAGTCCAATATTCTTTTCAACAGTTCTAAGGTATGATAAAGTATGTCCATACAAATAATCCTATTAACAAAATTTGAATGCGAACAACTTTGAAGTGAGTGAGTGAAATGAAACCAAAATATCAAGTTCTTATTGATGATATAAAAAGCAAAATACTTTCAGGTGATTACAGTGTAGGAGAACAAATCCCTACTGAATCTGTCCTGCAGGAAACATATAATGTAAGCCGTCACACAGTTCGAAAGGCCATATTAGAACTATCGAACGAGGGATTTTTAAGAAGTGAAAAAGGATCAGGTACTTATGTAAAAAGCCAATATCAATCAAAATCAGGTGGAAAGTCCAATAAAAAAACAATTGGTGTCATCACTACCTACATTTCTGATTATATATTTCCTTCAATTATTCGTGGAATTGAAAGAAGACTAAACGAAGATAATTATTCACTGCTATTAGCTAGTACAAATAATGATGTCGAACAGGAAAAGAAAGCATTGGAGATGATGTTATCATTTGGTGTGGATGGCTTAATTGTGGAACCTACAAAAAGCAATATATATAATCCAAATATCTCTTACTACTTATCATTTAAGGAACAGGATGTACCATTTGTCATGATCAATGCTTATTATGAAGAGCTGGATGTTCCTTTCTTTCGTCTAGACGACGCAGAGTCTAGCTATCTTGCAACAAAAGAATTGATATCAAAAGGACACACACAAATCGGGCTAATTTCAAAAATAGATGATTTACAAGGAAAGTACCGAATGAAGGGATATATCAAGGCACTAGGAGAAGCAAAATTACGTTTTCAACCAGAGCATGTGCTTTTGTATGATACAGAAACAAAGCTTGACTTATATACGAACTTAAAAGAGCTTCTTACTAAAAATCGAAATGTATTAACTGCCATTGTTTGTTATAACGATGAGGTAGGATTAGAACTAGTAAATGTATGCAGACAACTTGATATTTCTGTTCCTGAAAACATATCTATTATTGGCCAAGACAATTCTTATATTGCTAAAAATGCTAACATTAAACTAACAACATTAA
This sequence comes from Metabacillus niabensis, assembly GCF_902829255.1. Lineage (GTDB taxonomy): Bacteria > Bacillota > Bacilli > Bacillales > Bacillaceae > Metabacillus > Metabacillus niabensis. The sequence continues at coordinate 22,080 of NZ_CADEPK010000001.1, forward strand.
CACACCCCCAAGAAAAAATGGGAAGAGATGCAGCTGATTGGGTCATCAAAAAGTTGCAGGGCAAAAAGGATTTACCTAATGAAAACTATTACCAACCAGAGTTAATTGAAGGTGAAACTGTAAAAGAGCTAAATAAACAGTAGTTTTGACCTTTTGTAGTTAGTAAACAACCCCTTCTAATTACTCACACCCTCCCACATTATCTCAGGTTGCCAGAAAACAATATACTAAACTCTAAAAGGCTTCTCAAAAAATAATTTAATGAGAAGCCTTAAATTTTGGATTTTAATAGTAATTGGCTCTGCTTACCTCAACTATATGGATTTTCGGCTAAATATAAATAATGAACTAATTTATCAATCAACTATATCATTTTGATTCCCTACAATAATAGGAATGGCAATACAAGTAATATTGTAAAGTGAAGCTCCTTTCAAATATTTGTCCATACAAATTAATATTTCAATACCTAACAACTTAAAGGATACTTTCAATTTAATTATTTAAACATAATCAACCAGGTTCTTCTACCCCTTCTTAATCATTGATTAATTCTTCATATATCATCTATTTTACAGGAACTTATTAAAATTCCGAACAGTTCATTATGTCTACCTTCCGGATGATATTATTATATTCAATCATTTATCACTTATCAATAAATTTATACGAACAAATAAATTTATAATTGACAGATGTACGTTCAATTGCTAAGATTTTATACATCAAGACAGTTTCTTATGAATTTTCAGAAATGAAACCCCTTTATGAAGTTGAATTAGCAGATTCATAAAGTAATTCAACCTATTACATTATCAATTTAAGCGTTATCACGCATTATTAAGGAGTGTTTTAAGATGACAGAAGAAATATTAAATCCAATTGTTTTACAACGTGCAGATCCTTTCGTCTATAAACATACGGATGGCTATTATTATTTTACAGGCTCTCATCCTCTCTATGATCGCATTGTTCTAAGAAGAGCAAAATCGTTAAATGATTTACAAGAGGCTAAGGAAGTAGCTGTTTGGTGGAAGCATGAAAGCGGACCTTTAAGTGAGTTAATATGGGCTCCAGAAATTCATCGGGCAAATGGAAAGTGGTATATTTACTTTGCTGCAGCACCTGATACAAATATTGATGACGATACGTTCAACCATAGAATGTACGTTCTTGAAAACGCATCCGATAATCCACTTGAAGGAACTTGGGTTGAAAAGGGTGAAGTTAAAACGGAAATGTCAACGTTTTCTCTTGACGCTACAACATTTTTCCATAAAGGTGAACAATATTATGTCTGGGCACAGCAGGACTTAAATATTAAAGGACACTCAAATCTATATATCGCAAAAATGGAAAACCCTTGGACATTATCTACTAAACCAGTGATGCTAACCAAGCCCGAGCTACCATGGGAAATCAAAGGCTTTTGGGTAAATGAAGGGCCTGCTGTTTTAATTAAAAACGGAAAAGTATTTCTTACATACTCAGGAAGTGCCACTGGAGTAGATTACTGTATGGGGCTTTTAACTGCCAGTGAAGATGCTGATTTATTAAATCCTGATTCATGGACGAAAAGTCAGGAACCAGTATTCCAAAGCTGCCCTGAAAATGGTCAGTATGGACCGGGACATAATTGCTTTACAGAGTCTCCTGATGGTAAAGATACGATACTTGTCTATCATGCTCGTAACTATACAGAATTAGTCGGAGATCCACTTTATGAACCAAATCGTCAAGCACGCGCGCAAAAAATTGAGTGGGATGAACAAGGAAATCCGATATTTGGTGTACCCGTTCCCGATAAAAGATGGACTCCTAAGACACCAGAAGTTTTAAAATAGGAAGGAATTAACTAACATGAGTAACTTAAAACAACTTAAATTCTGGAACTTCGGCGGTATGTACTATTTTTACTTCATGATCTGGGCTTTAATATTTGCCTTCTTACCATTTTGGCTAAATAAAACAGCACATCTGGATACGAGTGTTTCAGGTTTAGTATTCTCAGCAATGGCTGTAACTGCCCTTATCTTGGAACCGCTTTATGGATTAATCCAGGATAAGCTAGGCTTAAAGAAATATTTATTCGGTTTCGTTGTTTTATGCCTGTTATTTATTGGGCCGTTCGTTCAATTTGCTTTTATTCCACTTCTTCAAATTAATGCTGTATTCGGTGCAATAGTTGGTGGAGCATTTTTAAGCTTGTGTTTAAACGGTGGTGTCGGGGTTGTTGAAGCATATATTGAACGTTCTACACGGGCAAGTAATTATGAATATGGGCATGTTCGTCTATTCGGTTCATTAGCTGGTGGAACAGCTGCATTTATTGGTGGAATCATGTTTGTACGTAACCCTTATAGTATTTTCTGGGCATGTACGGTTTCTGCCATTGTTCTAGGTGTACTCTTATGGGCACTTCGTGTCAAAAATGTAGATACTAGTAGTGAAGATTCTAAAGAGAATGAAGAAACTCCTGTTACAAAAGAAAATATCATGAACGTATTTAAAAACAGAAGCTTTTGGGGATTTTGTATCATGATGATTGGGATCGCCACAATGTTTGACGTCTTTGATCAACAATTCCCAAATTACTTTACTAGCTTTTTTGATGATGCATCTAGAGGAGAGCTCGTATTTAGCCGTATTGCCTCGATACAAGTCTTTATCGAAGCAGGTTTTATGGTGTTAACACCATGGTTTATTAATAAAATCGGAGCGAAAAACGGACTGATTCTAGCAGGGATTATTTTATTTATCCGTATTCTAGGGTCTGCATTTTTCACAGAGATTTGGATGCTGTCACTCTGGAGAATCCTTGCATCTATCGAAATGCCATTAATGCTTATTTCTATCATGAAATATATTACAGGTGTATTTGATGTTCGACTATCTGCAACTGTCTATATGCTTGGATTTAACTTCGCAAAACAAATTGGTATCACCATCTTCTCTTATGTAATGGGCTCCTTATATAAGACAATGGGATTCCAAAACTCGTATGTTATTATGTCATTGATGGTAATTGTATTCGTTACCATTGGTGCGTTAATTATGAAGAGTGAAAGACACCAGCAGCCTACCGTTAACAATAACTTGGTTGCAAGTAGATAAGTTTCTTGAATATATCAATTTCTAAGCTTGGCACAATTAGTTTTTTCTAGCTAATTGTGCTCTTTTTATTACTAATTATAGCTCTATGTACCTTCGTCGTCCAATTTACACTACTTTACTAACATTAAAAGATCATTTTTTCTAAAATTGCTTTTGGTGTTCAAAGCAATATACCTCTCCATTAAACCGCTCCTTATTTGTTAAACAATATTCCTTAACCTTTACTGTTAGAGGAGTGCCACATACTTTACACTTAGCTGTAGGAGAGTTACCAGAGCTTATTATGCTACTTGTTGATGATTTAAGAGCTTGTACATGTCTTTCTCTAATTTCATTATCCGTAATGTTTGTCTTTAATATCCGCTGATACAATCCCTCAATATCATCCTCTGAATATACTGGAGAGCTATTTTGCAGTTTTAACACATTTAGCTTCCTCGAAATAAATTCAGATAGCTCGATATCATATACGATTAACTCATTAGATTGAATCTTTCTTAGCTCTAAATCCACCTTGAACGTACAGCGTTTTGTGAATGAGATCATTGATACGATGTTTGAGCTATCTATCTCAGCAATTTTTTTAAGTGCTGAAATATGACCATAGTTTTGATGAAATGGATTCATCATTTGGTATTTCCCATCGACTGACCATGTTTTCCTGTCTTTACCACCGTATATAGTGCCTTGATAATTTTTCGTTTCAATAATAAATACAGCATATGGTATAAATACAATATGATCGATTTGCGAATACCCTGATTTTGACTTTGGGTTTGGGATAAGAATATCACTTAAATATTTGCTATCCTTTGGAAGTTGATCTAGTTGAATATTGATTTTATATTCTCCAATATCACCGATTCTATTAGGTTGTACCTTGACTTTCCTAGCTTGTTTTTCATCAGTAGTTTTCGGTTCGTTTCTTTTAGTTGAAGTGTTACTAGACCCTTTTTTGAATAGCTTTGAAAACATCATATGCCCCCTGTTTTATGTATTTATGGATATCACCCCTAATATCGGTATTTTCGTAATGTTTTTTACATTTTTAAGCATTCTTAAAGAGCAATAATAACAAAAAAAGACTACCTCCTTTTTATTTAGGAAGTAGTCTATATTTTTTAGAAAGGGTGAGAAATAGGTTTAACTATTTCTAGATGTTTGGCTTTGGGAAGCCTTACATCATGCCGCCCATTCCACCCATTCCGCCCATGTCAGGCATTCCGCCGCCAGCGTTTTCTTCTGGCTTGTCAGCGATAACAGCTTCAGTTGTTAAGAACATAGCTGCTACAGATGCTGCGTTTTGAAGTGCAGAACGAGTAACTTTAGTTGGGTCAACGATACCTGAATCGAACATGTTTACCCACTCGCCGTTAGCAGCGTTGAAGCCGATGCCAACTTCTTCTTTCTTCAAGCGGTCAACGATAACAGATCCTTCAAGACCTGCGTTGTGTGCGATTTGACGTACTGGCTCTTCAAGTGCACGTAGGATGATGTTAACACCTGTTTGAGTGTCGCCTTCTTCTTGGATTTCAGCAACTTTGTTATATACGTTCACAAGTGCTGTACCACCACCAGAAACGATACCTTCTTCTACTGCAGCACGAGTAGAGTTAAGAGCGTCTTCGATGCGTAGTTTACGTTCTTTTAATTCTGTTTCAGTTGCAGCACCAACTTTGATTACTGCTACACCGCCAGCTAATTTCGCTAAGCGCTCTTGTAATTTTTCTCTGTCAAATTCAGAAGTTGTTTCTTCGATTTGAGCACGGATTTGGCCAACACGGCTAGAGATTTGACTTGCATCTCCTGCACCTTCAACGATTGTTGTGTTTTCTTTTGTAACAACAATTTTAGAAGCGCGACCTAATTGTTCAATTGAAGCTGATTTAAGGTCTAGACCTAAATCTTCAGTGATTACTTCACCACCAGTTAGGATTGCGATGTCTTCTAGCATTGCTTTACGACGATCACCAAATCCTGGAGCCTTAACAGCTACTGCATTGAATGTTCCGCGTAGTTTGTTTACTACAAGTGTAGCTAATGCTTCACCTTCAACATCTTCAGCAATTAATAATAGTGGCTTACCTTGTTGAACAACTTGCTCTAATACAGGTAAGATTTCTTGGATATTTGTGATTTTCTTATCAGTGATTAATACATATGGATTTTCAAGAACTGCTTCCATTTTGTCAGAATCAGTTACCATGTATGGTGATGCATAACCACGGTCAAATTGCATACCTTCTACAACTTCTAATTCAGTTGAGAAGCCTTTAGATTCTTCGATTGTGATAACACCGTCGTTACCAACACGTTCCATAGCTTCTGCAATTAATTTACCTACTTCTTCGTCAGCTGCAGAGATTGCTGCTACTTGAGCAATTGACTCTTTACCTTCAATAGGTTTAGAAATTGCTTTAAGCTCTTCAATTGCAACAGCAACTGCTTTTTCAATCCCTTTACGAACGACCATTGGGTTAGCACCAGCAGTTACGTTCTTTAATCCTTCACGGATCATTGCTTGAGCTAAAACTGTTGCAGTTGTAGTACCGTCACCAGCAACATCATTTGTTTTGCTTGCTACTTCAGCAACTAGCTTAGCACCCATGTTTTCAAATGCATCTTCTAATTCGATTTCTTTTGCAATTGTTACACCATCATTTGTAATTAATGGAGAACCGAATTTCTTTTCTAATACAACATTACGTCCTTTTGGTCCTAATGTTACTTTTACAGCATCTGCTAACGCGTCTACCCCACGTAACATCGAACGACGAGCTTCTTCGCTAAATTTAATATCTTTTGCCATTTTAACTAGACCTCCTCAAATTTTTTAAAATGTATTCTATGATATGTTTGCTGCTTTCTTATCCGATAACAGCTAAAATGTCGCTTTCACGTAAAATTAAGTATTCAGTACCTTCATATTTCACTTCAGTACCAGCATATTTTGAGAAGATAATACGATCGCCTTCCGCTACTTCAAGAGCTACTTTTTCTCCGTTATCTAACACACGGCCTGTACCAACAGCAACTACTTTTCCTTCTTGTGGCTTTTCTTTTGCACTATCTGGAAGAACGATACCACTAGCAGTTTTTTCTTCTGATTCAACTAACTCGATAATAACGCGATCACCTAATGGCTTTAACAAGTGAAACAACCTCCTCAAATTTCTTGAAATTATGATAATTTTTCCTTTTTATTAGCACTCAGCATTCGTGAGTGCTAACACAATTTATATATTATATAAGATTTCTTTTAATTTCAAGTCTGAAGTGAAAAAAATTTTGAGAAACTTTTCTACTAGATTATGTCTTATTATAGGGAAATTTAAACATTGTTTGTCTATTTTTCAAATGTTCTCATACATATGATTAAAGTAAGGTATGATACAATAAGCAAGGATAACTAAGGCAAGAACATCGCTACTATTAAGAGCTCTTTTTTCCGAGGGTCAGTAAATCAAAGGAGGCTTTTATGAAAAAAAATTATTGGTTTATTATATTAACATATATCGTCATGCAATTCTCTGGAATTGTAGGAATCAAATTGTTTGCCTTATTACATATTGGAAACACAAACGCAGAGTTGGTGGCATATTGGACCATTTTCAGCTTTACAGTAGCCTTAATTATTACTCTCCTTTTATTAAGAAACGATCGGGAGGATGCGAGACTACTTCGGGGTGAACCCGCTTCAGTCGGGAGCTCAATTGGTTGGGCTATTGGTGGGGTATTTTTAGCACTATTTGCCCAAATGATTGCTGCCAATCTAGAAATGTATCTCTTTGGAATAGAACCTGGCTCGGAAAATACTCAAACAATTGTGAAGTTAATCAAAGCATCATCACTATTAATTATCGTAACCTCTGTTATTGGGCCAATTCTAGAGGAAATTATTTTTAGGAAGATTATTTTCGGTGTTATTTATCACCGTTCTAACTTCGTGATTGCGGCATTAATTAGCTCTTTTCTCTTCTCCATCTTACACGGAGAACCTGAACACTTTCTAATTTATGCTTCAATGGGCTTCACCTTTGCCTTTCTTTATGTCAAAACAAAAAGAATCATTGTGCCAATTTTTGCTCATGTTGCCATGAATACGTTAGTCATTATTATGCAATTTGTCTTAGCCGATCAAATTGAAAACCTCGAGAAAACATTAGAACAAATGGAACAAATGCAAGTGATTATTGGAGGCTTTTTATTGTGAGAACAAATCCTATCTCAATGGGAATCTTTTATTTAGTAATGGGATTGTTATTTATCTATTTAGCAATTTCAACTGCAAATGCTAGCAAAGGAATTTTCAGCTTTCCTACTATTCTTTTAATGCTTATGGCTACCTTTGACATCGGTGTAGCAATTAGAATATTTCTCTTCACTAGAAAAGTGAAAAAGAATAATAAGCAAAAATGAGGATATCCGAAGATTGGGGACTGACCCCAATCTTTGGATGATCCTCATTTTTTTGCATTTTCCTCTTCAAATTTTACCTTTTGTGCCTTTCGATAAGAAATTCGGGAAACCCATATACTTATTTCATACAAAATAAACAAAGGAATTGATACCATTAAATGAGAGGTCAGCTCTGGAGGTGTTATCAATGCCGCTATAACTAGTAAGACAAAATACGCGTATCTTCTAATCTTTGATAGAAACATAGGGGTAACAATTCCTAGTCTTGTAAGAAACATAACAACAACTGGTAATTGGAATAGTACACCAAATGGAATGACTAGCTGTAATAAGAAAGTAAAGTATTCATTAATCCCGATGACTTGGTTTATTCCTAAATCATTTGAGATTCTTTCCATAAATTCAACGACAAACGGAAATAAAATAAAATAAGAAAAGGCCACTCCTAATAAAAATAACCCTACTGAAATTGGAATATAGCTTAAGGTGACCCGTCTCTCCTTTTCATAGAGACCAGGACTTACAAAAGACCATAATTGATATAGTATGATCGGTGACGTAAGAACAAAAGCAATGATAAACGCAAATTTCATATAGACCATTAACGGGTCTGTTAAGTTAAAGGAGTTTAATGTTAAATTTCTTGCTTCATCAGTATGCTGCAAATAGATAATAATCGGTCTTGAAAGCAAAAAGCCAGCTATTACCGCTATGAAAAAGAAAACGACAACAATAATCAGTCGTTTTCTTAGCTCCGCAATATGTTCAAAGACCGACATTTCATTTTGTTTCATATCGGTTTCATTCCTATCTTACTTGACTTCTTCCTTGTTTTTTCCCTTTTGATCCTCATCGTCATCTGCTAACCCTTTTGTTGCATTCTTAAATTCTCTTAACGTATTTCCCGCTGCTTTACCTAGCTCTGGTAATTTTTTCGGTCCGAAAATTAATAACGCGACGATGACAATTAACACTAGACTCCCAAATCCTATGTTTGGCATAATGCCACACCTCCTTATGTTTATAGAAAGCTTTCTTTAAGATTTTTCATCAATCGGATAATGCTTTAAAAAGTAAACAAGTGATTGTAGCTCAACGGCAAGATCGATATGGTGAATTCGTATTTGATCAGGAACATTTAATCTTGCTGGTGTAAAATTAAGTATTCCTTTAATCCCTTTTACAATGAGACGATCGGTTATCGCCTGTGCTGCTGGAGCTGGGACAGTTAAAATAGCGACCGTTACATCATCAGGTAAAATCTCTTCAAGATCGTCTAAATTATATACCGGTACTCCACCAATCTCCTTCCCGATTTTCTCCTTATCAATATCAAATGCTAAAGAGATGACCGTATTATTATTTTTCGTAAAATTATAATGCAAAAACGCAGTTCCTAAATTCCCAACACCAATTAAGCAAACATTTGTTGTTTCATCCTGGTCTAATGTTTTTCGAAAGAATGACAACAAATAGTTCACATTGTATCCATAGCCTTTTTTACCTAGTGCTCCGAAATAGGAAAAGTCTCTACGAATTGTTGCAGAATCTACCTTTACTGCATCACTTAATTCTGCTGATGATACTCGCTGTTTACCAGACGAGTGTAGATTTTTCAGAAACCTATAATATAAAGGAAGCCGCTTCGCTGTCGCTTGTGGTATTTTTGATTGTTCTATATTCACTCTTATCCCTCACATTCATTCAAAAGCGTGACTTCGATTTTATTACCCATATCTTTTTTCTTCATCCTAACTCCAATGAGGGCAGGAGTTTATTCATTTCTTCTTTTATCATTTATGTAATAATAATCGTGAAGTCTTTACTTGCTGCTATTGATTGGAATCCCTTCTACTAGTTTCTGTAGAAGTTCCCGCTTTTTCCACCAGTTTTTTCTACTAAAAAAGTTGGTCCGATAATCATGCCTTTATCAACAGCTTTACACATATCATAAACGGTTAAGGCTGTTATGCTTGCAGCAGTTAACGCTTCCATTTCAACCCCTGTACTCCCTTTTGTTTTGACAGTTGTTGTAATAAGAAGGATATATTCATTATCCTTGATATCCCACTGAAATTCAATATCAACACCTTTTATCGGAATGGGATGACACATCGGGATAACCTGTGACGTTTGCTTTGCTGCCATAATTCCAGCTACTTGCGCAACGGAAAGTACATCACCTTTCCCCATTTCATAATTGTTTATCTTGTCATAAACATCCTTTGTAACCTGAATGCTCGTCTTCGCCTTCGCTGTTCTTGCTGTGTCATTTTTTTCGGTTATATCAACCATTTTCGCTCTACCTTGTTGGTTAAAATGCGTAAATTCTGACATATCTATTTCCCCTTATACGTAGACTATACACTATTTTTTATCATCTGTCTGTTTAGTATTTGTGAAAAATTTACTGAGATCATCACTCAAGTACAAGTCTTCTTCTTTCTTTTTTCATTTCTAATGATAGTAAATTTTTTTATTTAAAAGAGTGGTGGGAAAAATCCCCTTTAGTCTCAATGTTGCCCAATACATGTGATTTAAGCTACACTTAAATTATTAGTAGAGGTGAATGTTATGATTTTATTACAAATAAATCAGCTTAGTAAATCTTTTGGTGCTGACCCTATTTTAACCAATATTAAGCTAGAAGTACAAACTAAGGATAAAATAGCGATCGTTGGCCGTAATGGTGCGGGAAAATCAACGCTATTAAAAATTATCGCTGGCAATATGTCCTATGACAGTGGAGAAATTATTAAACCTAAGGGTGTTTCAATTGGTTATTTAGCTCAAGATACCGGTCTTGAATCACAATTATCTATTTGGGATGAGATGCTTACAGTCTATAAAGAGCTTCAAATAATGGAACATGAGATGAGACAGCTTGAACAAAAAATGTCGGTTATCGACCCTAGCAACAATTCTCGTGAATTTGAACAACTATTAAAAGAATATGATAGCCTTCAAATTACCTTTAAAGATAAAGGTGGCTATCAATATGAAGCAGACATTCGTTCCGTCCTGCATGGTTTAGGGTTTAGTCATTTGGATTCCGCTACAAAAATTTCCTCATTAAGTGGGGGACAAAAGACTCGTCTAGCTTTAGGTAAGCTGCTGTTAACGAATCCTGACTTATTAATTTTGGATGAACCAACAAACCATTTAGATATTGAAACATTAACATGGCTTGAACACTATTTACAAAACTACTCTGGTGCCATTTTAATTGTTTCACATGACCGTTATTTTTTGGATAAAATTGTAACACAAGTATATGAGATTAGTCGCCAAACGAGTACAAAATATCTCGGAAACTATAGTAGCTATTTAAAATATAAGCAAGAGAATTATGAAAAAGAATTAAAGGCATATGAAAGACAGCAAGAGGAAGTTGCTAAGCTGCAGGACTTTATTCAACGGAATTTAGCCCGAGCATCAACTACTAAGCTTGCTCAAAGTAGAAGGAAAAAATTGAATAAAATGAGTTTAATGGACAAGCCGCTCGGTGACGAAAAATCGGCCAACTTTCAATTTGATATTGAAAGACAAAGCGGAAATGATGTTCTAAAGGCTACTGACATTTCTGTCGCATATAGCCCAGGCAATCCAATCTTATCAAATATTTCCTTCTCTATTTCTCGTGGAGATAGCATTGCCTTAGTAGGACCAAATGGAATCGGTAAATCTACTCTGCTTAAATCGATCGTCCAAAAGCTTGATTCATTTACAGGTAGCTTTGCACTTGGCTCACATGTACAAATAGGCTACTATGATCAGCAACAAGCAGATTTAAATTCAAATAAGCGAGTTCTTGACGAGCTATGGGATGAATATCCTACGAAAACAGAAAAAGAGATCCGAACCGTTCTTGGTAATTTCTTATTCTCTGGTGACGATGTACTTAAGCCTGTTCACTCCTTAAGCGGCGGAGAAAAGGCTCGGCTTGCTTTATCAAAATTAATGCTGCAAAATGCAAATTTCCTCATCCTAGATGAACCAACGAACCATTTGGACTTAGATAGTAAAGAAATTCTAGAAAATGCGTTAATCGATTATCCAGGTACGATATTATTTGTTTCACACGACCGTTATTTTATAAATAGAATTGCGATGAAAGTATTTGAGCTATCTAGAGACAAAGTAACCGAGTACTTAGGTGATTATGATTACTACCTAATGAAAAAAGAGGAACAGCTAGAAATTGAACAATTAAATAAGCAAGAGAAGGAATCAGAGAAGAAGGATGTTGAAGCAACACAATCAACAGGTAAGCTTTCCTATCAACAGGAGAAAGAGTTAAAAAAACTTGAAAGACAAAAACAAAGAAGAATTGAAGAAATAGAAGAACAAATCAGCCAGTTAGAAGACCAAATAGAAAAAAATGAGAAGCTTCTATGTGATCCTGAAATCTATCAAAACCATGAGGAAGTTCAAAAATTAAACAATGAAAATGAACAATTACAATCAAAGCTTGAAGCTCTCATGAATGAATGGGAAGAATTACATTAAAAACGAAATTGAATCAATTTGGTTATCTCTCTGTGGGGACAGTCCCCGCTTAGGGATAACCTTTTTTATTTCCAGCATTTAAAATTTTTACAAGTATATTTATCAGATCACTATTCCTTTATCCACAATCATTTCCCCTTTAATTTCAACATATCAACAGACTTATGCACATTATCCACATTTTTTGTTGATTTTATCCAAGTTATACACAAGGCATTTTATGCATATTTGACAGGATTTTTAATGACTTTACACAATTCTACAAAAATCGTGCATAACCCTGTGGATAACTTGTATTTTCTATATCTAAAGCCACTTATTCGCTTCATTCAGTACTTTTATCCTGCTGAAAAGGAAATGTAAAGATAAAAAAAGCCTCCGAAAATCGGAAGCTCGTTAATATGGGAGTAACTCTAAACCAGGATTTGCGTTTAATGCTAAATTACTTCTTACACCTTTTTCATAGAGGATACTTCCCGCCGCTGCAATCATAGCTGCATTATCAGTACATAGAGATAAAGGAGGAATCACTAATTCAAAACCATCCCTTTTTCCAAACTCATTTTCTAGTGCTGTTCGTAATCCTTTATTCGCAGCAACACCACCTGCTACTAACAGCTGTTTAACTTGATACTTATCCACAGCCTGAGCTGTTTTTGTGACCAAAACGTCTATGACACTTGCTTGAAAGCTTGCAGCAATATCCTTAGCCTCTAATTCAATACCCTTTTGTTTTGCATTATGGAGCGTATTGATAACAGCAGATTTAAGGCCACTAAAGCTAAAATCAAATGATCCTTCACTAAGCCACGCTCTTGGCAAATCTATAGATGCTTGTCCTTCATGTGCAAGGCGATCAATATGAGGACCACCTGGATAGGGAAGACCTAATGTTCTTGCTACCTTATCATATGCCTCACCAGCCGCATCATCTAATGTTTCACCAATAACTTCAAAGCTTGCATGCTCCTTCATATACACTAATTCCGTATGTCCACCCGAAACAACAAGCGCAAGTAATGGAAAGTGCATCTCAGTTATGAGGCGATTTGCGTAAATATGACCTGCAATATGATGAACACCTATTAGTGGTAGCCCTTGTGAAAAGGCTAATGCTTTAGCTGCGTTGATTCCCGTTAATAATGCTCCAACAAGTCCAGGTCCTTCTGTCACTGCAATCGCCGATAAATCTTTAAAATCTAAGTTAGCCTGTTTCATTGCCTCATCAAAAACAACCGTTAGCTGTTCAACATGATGTCTTGATGCAATTTCAGGTACAACACCGCCGAATCTTTTATGGCTTTCTATTTGCGACGCTACAACATTAGATACGATTTCACGGCCATTTTTTATAATCGCTGCAGCCGTTTCATCACAGCTAGTTTCAATTCCTAATATATATTGGTCTGCTTGACTCATCCTAAATTCACCCACATTACTTTAGCATCTTCATAATTATCTGTATAATAATTTTTTCTTATTCCACCTGTTTCAAAACCAAGCTTTCTATATAGTGATTGTGCGATATGATTTGAGACTCTTACTTCTAGAGAAAGTCGCTTCGCACTCATTTCCTTGCATAGCTGCATAGAAAAACGTAATAGTGCTTCTCCTATTTTCCTTCCTCTAAAATCAGGATGTACCGCAATATTTGTAATCTGTGCATCATCCATAATCACCCACAATCCACAATACCCAATGACGCTTCCTTCGTACTCTACAACTAAATATTTTGCAAAAAGATTTTGTTCAAGTTCGTAATATAATGATTCCTTTGACCAAGGTGCGGTAAAAGACATTTTTTCGATTTCATAAACTTCCTCAATGTCTTCCTTTTTCATCGCCCTAATCGTAAATCTCTCATCCAAATTGTTCACCATCTTATTTTTGTTGTTCTAGCCATTTTGCTTCAGCTTCAGCTAATCGAATATAATTGGGAACAAGTGAATGAACGTCTGTTGCTATTTTTTTCATACCAATCATACCTAATTCACTAGGTCTTGGATTATGTAGCGTCATTGAACCTATCACAGCTTTTTCTGCTAATATCTCTTTAATAAGCTCGTTATGAATAGAGACATCATTTCCTAAAAAAAGTACTTGTTCACCTGTTTCTTTAAGCTTCTCTAGCCATTCTGTTAATAATAGATTGCAATCTTCCTCTATTGTTACTAGGTTATCATCAGAATAACGATATAATCCAGTATAGACCTGCCCTCTTCTCGCATCAAATAGAGGAGAAATGACTCCGTTAAAAAATTTCCCATTAGCTGCTAGGGCCTCTAAACTAGATACACCTACTATTGGAATGTTTAGTGACCACGCCATCGTCTTTGCAATCGACACGCCTATCCGGACTCCGGTGTATGATCCAGGTCCTGTAGCAACTACGATTTTATCAAGATCCTTCGGAGTGAGATCACATTCCTTTAATAATTGTTCAATCGCAGGCATTGCTCGAACAGAATGATTCTTTTTTAAATTGGTTATATATTCACCTATGACTTTATTTGCTTCTAAAATAGCTATTCCCAACACATTATTCGTTGTATCAATGGCTAAAGCTCTCATTTTTTAACTCCTTACATATCTCATCATAAAACTTTCCATGCGGAGTCATCATTAACTCCCGATTTGTTTCATCAATATATTTAATCGAAATATCGATTCTTTCTAAAGGTAATTGGCTTTCAATCAAATGTGCCCATTCTACAACCGTTACACCGTCACCTTGAAAATATTCGTCAAAACCTAAATCCTCTGCCTCATCTTCTAAACGGTAAACATCCATATGATATAAAGGTAATCTCCCACCTTTATACTCTTTAATAATCGTAAAGGTTGGACTATTTACATTTCGCTTGATCCCTAAACCTAGTGCTAATCCCTTTGTAAATGTTGTTTTCCCCGCTCCTAAATCACCCTCAAGTGTTAGTACCGAACCACTTGTTAGCTTTTCAGCTATACTTTTAGCTAAATTCCTTGTCTCTTCAGCATTGTTTGTACGAAATATGTATGATTCCAATTTTCTCACCTGACTTATTTTTTAAAATGATTAAAACCTGATTTATGAAGAGGTTCTCCATCTTTATCATTTTTCATAAGAAAAACTCCAGTATATTTCTTGCTGACATAGCCAATTTTAGTTATCTTAATCGATTGCTCATTACAAAGTCTTTTTAACTGTTCCCAGGATTCAGGTGATGTTGTCCCAACTAACTCAAAATCCTCTCCACCATAAAACATCCATTTCGTTATATCACAAGTCTGTTTTATTTGAGATAGCTCCTGACTAATTGGTAAATCCTCCTCATTAATCATAATTCCTACCCGACTTGATTCAGCAATTTCATGAAGCTCACTAGCTAATCCATCACTTATATCATTTAAAGAGGCCCTTTTTACACTAGAAATAATTCGACCAGCTTTCACTTGTGGAGTAGGTCGTTTATGCCGCTCGATGAGATATTCTTTTATTGAAGCATCATCTATCACATATTTCCCCAATAAAATATCTAAGCCAGCTGAAGAATCACCAACTGTTCCAGTAACAAAAACAATATCCCCATCCTCAGCTTCACTTCTTAACGTACGTACATTCTGCTCCACTTCTCCAATCACTGTTACCGTTACAACTAAATCCTTTGAGGTTGATACTGTATCACCACCGATAAGACTCATGTTATAATGTGAAGCAATTTCGTTCATTCCTTGAAAAATATCGATTAATTCCGATTCCTTCCAAGTATTTGGAATTGAAATTGCTACTAAATAGTAAAGGGGAACACCCCCCATTGCAGCTATGTCACTAATATTTACGGCTAACGCTTTGTACCCTATTTCATACGGAGTAGATAGATGTTTTAAAAAATGAACTCCTTCAACCATTGTATCTACACAGACAACTTGATCCTTTTCTGAATCAGGTCTATAAATAGCAGCATCATCACCAATACCCATTTTAATATTAGGATGGTTTCTTTTCTTTGGTGTTATTTTATTAATAAAATCAAATTCATCCATTTCATTCTCCCATGTTCAAGAAGATTTCTTAAAGTATGAAAAAACCTTAGGATTTACTCCTAAGGATTACTTTTGTCTCTTATTAGTTTATCTCATAATAGAAGTTTATCCAAGTTTTATCCATTCAATCATGTTCGCCTCAGATTCAATCGTTTATATCCAGGTTCTAAGAAAGATAACACTGGATAAAAATAGACATAAAAAAAACGAAACATAATGTGTTTCGTAAATCATCTATAATGGCGGTCCGGACGGGACTCGAACCCGCGACCTCCTGCGTGACAGGCAGGCATTCTAACCAACTGAACTACCGGACCATTTCATTAACTTAAATTGGTTGCGGGGACAGGATTTGAACCTGCGACCTTCGGGTTATGAGCCCGACGAGCTACCAGACTGCTCCACCCCGCGACGATAATATAAAGTTTTTACCTGGCAACGTCCTACTCTCACAGGGGGAGTCCCCCAACTACCATCGGCGCTGAAGAGCTTAACTTCCGTGTTCGGCATGGGAACGGGTGTGACCTCTTCGCCATCGTCACCAGATAATTAGTGTACGGCTTCCGATGAACTTCACATTTCTGCGTCATCTCATACGTCAGCATCCTCACGTACCGATGTACGCTCCGGTGCCTCCTCAATCGATTCCTTGAACTGTTCGTTCCTCGAAACCCTTTTACTTCATATAAAGTTATAAGGAATAATATATTCCTTCAAAACTAGATAACGATATTATATTCATTCACTTAGTTTAACGCTCTTTATATCTAGCTCCAGAAGCCATCGGCTTCTTCTGCTTTTTTAAATTAGGTTAAGTCCTCGAACGATTAGTATCTGTCAGCTCCACGTGTCACCACGCTTCCACCTCAGACCTATCAACCTGATCATCTTTCAGGGTTCTTACTCACTAATGTGATGGGAAATCTCATCTTGCATAAAAGAATTGGTTGATTTCCGCTTTTCCTTCCGCGAATATCACCATTGTCTTTTTATAAGATATTACCGCTTTTTTGTTTTACTAAAATATTCTGCCCCACCGCTTAGCTTTCGTTACAGGGTGAAGGTAGCTACTAAATGATAATGACTGAAAGGAGCTCATTACTGTGCGTAAGAAAATTCTCTGTTTCACCTTATGTTTGATGGTGCTATGTTTCTCTAGTCATCCAAAGACTTATGGTGCAGAAACGAATAAAAATGAAGATAACCAAAAGCTAATGAGCTTATATAAAAAGGTAGAAACGCTCACGACAATCCCGTGGTATGTTTTTGCGGCAATCGACCAATATGAAAGAAATGTAAGGCACTCGCGAAGAGATATTCCAAAAGCACCTGGGTTAATTGAAATTTATATTAAACCTGAGGTATGGACTGGACCACTCAATCCAAACCAAAAGGATACCGATCCGAGAACGATTGGCTTATTTGGCGGAATTGGTGTAGACGGAAATGGCGATAAAAAAGCTGAGCCTACTAATGATGAAGATGTACTCTACACAATTGCCAATTACCTGCAATCTTACGGTTCAGATCTTGATAACATCAAGATTGGGTTGTGGGAATATTACCATCGTGATAAAGCTGTAGGACTCATATTAGGGCATATGAAATTATTTCAAAAATACGGCCGTCTTGATTTAGAAGGACATGCTTTTCCAATCCCCCGTCAATATAATTTCACCTACCATAATACATGGGGGGATGCCCGTGGCTGGGGAGGAAGAAGAATTCATGAAGGGACAGATATTTTTGCGAATTACGGTGTCCCTGTTCGTTCAACCTGCTTTGGTGTTATAGAAATGAAGGGTTGGAATCGATACGGTGGGTGGAGAGTTGGAATCCGTGATATTGATAATACGTACCACTATTTCGCACATTTAAACGGCTTTGCTGATGGATTAAAGGTTGGACAGGTTGTTGAACCAGGTCAATTAATCGGCTCAGTTGGAAGCTCAGGCTACGGTCCACCCGGTACATCAGGAAAGTTCCCACCACATCTTCACTATGGACTATATAAGGACAACGGAAGAACAGAATGGTCCTTTGACCCATATCCACATTTAAAAGCATGGGAACGAGCAGAACGTAACAAGAAATAATCGTTAAAGACGCGCAGTATAAAGGGCTGACACAATCATGTCAGCCCTTTAACGTTCAATTATATTTATTTACTTACTCTGTTTCGCCTTAACTACTGCATTTACAATACTAGCAACTAAGCCTCCCCAGATTACGACAATACCAACGACCATCATTGTAATAGCAGATACACTCATCGTGATACCTCCTTATTTGCAGAAGCTGCTAGTGCATTATTCTTTTTTTTACTAATTGAGAATAGCACCCCAACAAAAATGGCACCTAACGCAACTGTCCATCCCCAATTAAATAAGAATTCACGAGGATAATCACCATATTCGCTAGTTAAATTCGTTTTTAAATTATCAAACATCATATATCCTAAAACGACTGGTGTAATAACTGATAAACAAATTCTCCACCAAGCACCAAGCTTAATATCTGATAAATCATCAGCATGCTTTTGAAGGTTTTTCAATTCTTTTGCAAACCAAGCAATCGCAACAACTTCAATGAATCCAGCTAAAGTAATTCCAAATGTGTTAATAAAGTAATCAACAGAATCTAAGAAGTAAAGTCCGCCTTTTGTTGCAAATAATAGAGATGCAACAAACGCTAGCCCTCCGCCATATGCAACTGCCTTCGTACGTGAAACATTGAATTTTTCTTGGATACCTGCTACATATGTTTCAATAATTGAAATTAACGAAGTCATACCAGCTAAAATTAATGAACCAAAGAATAAGAAGCCAAAAAGTCCGTTAAACGCCGGAAATTCATTAATAATTTGCGGGAAGACAACGAATGCAAGACCTACCCCTGAAGAAACAACTTCAGATACTGGAACACCTTGTTGTGTTGCCATAAAGCCTAAGGCACTAAATACACCAATACCGGCAAGAACCTCAAACGCAGAGTTTCCAAATCCAGTAATAAACGCATTGTTAGTAAGATCTGATTTTTTCGGCAGATAACTAGAATAAGTAATCATAATTGCAAAACCAATTGATAAACTAAAGAAAATTTGTCCGTATGCTGCTACCCATACCTTTCCGTCAAGCACCTTGCTCCAATCTGGTTTAAAAAATGCATCCAAGCCTTGTAATGCTCCATCAAGCGTAATAGCACGAACAACGATGATTGTAAACATAACAACGAGCAATGGAATGAAGATTTTATTAGCTGCTTCGATTCCTTTTTTAACACCGGCAAACATAACGCCTAATGTAATAACCCAAACGATAATGATTGGAATTAAGACGCCTGGCACTAAGCCACCGAAATCTCCAGGAGTTTCAGCAAGCTTTAAGTAATCATTGTAAAGGAAGCCTTCTGGGTCATCTCCCCACGTTTGCTTAAATGAAAAAATAGAATACGATGATGCCCAAGCAACAATTGCTGGATAATAACAAGAAATAACGAATGCGATCGCTAGCTGCCACCAGCCTAGCCATTCTTTTCCTTTGCTAATTTTCGAAAATGTTACTGGCGATGATCCACGGTACTTATGTCCTAAAGCAAATTCCATTACAAGCAATGGAATACCCGCAGTTAATAATGCAAACAAGTACGGTAGGAAGAACGCTCCTCCTCCATTTTCATATGCTGTTGCTGGAAAACGCCAAATATTTCCTAAGCCTACTGCAGAACCAACAGCTGCCATAATAAAGCCAGCCCTTGATCCCCACTGTGGACGATTATTCATTACAAATTTCCCCCTTCTCAAACTTGAACCAAATAACGGAACAATTTGAAATTACCTAATTTTCTGACTATTTAGTATAATCTATACATATTATAAATGGACATTATGCCTATGTCCACAAAAATTTGCGAAAAATATTATTTTAGTATGATTTATTCAGAAAATTTAAATAGTTCTGAAAGTAAATTACAATAATTTTCCTTTTAATATCTCTCCTTATAATCAAGGAAACAAAGCAATCCCACTCTAAAAAGTATTATTGAAAGCTAATACATTTTATCATTTTTTTCAACATAAAGTTATTCTATAAAAAACAATATAACTGCGCAAGCTCCAAAGTTTAACAATTTTGATAATAAAAAAGAGCAATGAACAACATGCTCATTACTCCTCTAATCCAGGTATGTCAACGTCCGGAAGATTTCCTTCAGAACCACCACCACCATGATATTGCGGAACATCTCCACGTTCTGAGAAATTTACGATTGGGATCGTATTCGTTGCTTTTATCACTTCTGTTGCAAATGGAATGACTACTTGAACACTTACCTCTACGTATAAAGATATTTCGTGTACTCCACCATTAATACCATATTCCTTTGTCTCACTTTTTGTATCAACAAATACATCGCCAATTAAATAATATTGAATCGGAATTTCCGGTCCTAAGGAACTTAGTAACGAGTTATTCGTAATTACCCCTAATGGAATCCCATACACAATTCCATCAGCCAACTCTGTATTTGAAGTTTTACTATGGAAATTATTCCTCTCAATTTGACTTAGCTTCTCCGTAATATTATCCTGAACTCTTTTTTTTGCTGCGTGTACTGCACGCTGATTTAAGTTAACTGATGTGACATTTCCATTACTATTTGTTGTAATATCAACCAGATTTTCTTGCTCAGCCTCTGTTAGCACTTCTTTTTCTACCGCATTATGTATGATAGTAGTTGCAACCTTATTTGCTTCAAACTTTGCTATCCTCATTAAAGTAGCTTCCACCTGAACATTAACAATCCAAAAGCTTACTGCCGTTAATATAATAAAAATAACTAACGTTAATAAGAGAACATAACGAAAAGGTAATGGCCCTCGACGGCGGCGTACACTTCTACCGCGAAATTTAGGCAAAATACATCCCCCCTTACAACATGTTTATGCTTGTAAGGGGGGATGTACGCATCTTTTTTATCTGATTCATGTTTGGTTATTTAACCGTTGTGTAAATGGACAACTTTATATCATTTTAAGCAAAGCATCTTTTCCTGCCATTCCAACTTCAATTCCGTACTTTTCAGCCTCATATGTTACTGATTCTAACGGTGCTTCAAGCAATTGTTCAATCGTTCTAACACCGACTGCTCTTCCAGCAATAATCCCACGATCCTTCAGTTTTTCATTTAATAAACCGACATCTAGAGCTCCACACATGATATACCCTTTTTCATTCGTTATCGCCATAAAATTTGTTTTTGGTAAAGCAATTGTAATCGCTGTAAACTGATTCCCGTCTATAACAATTGGCGTCATCGTTACCATATGCTCATACACTCCTTTCATTACTATATCTCTATGAGTGCATAAGTAATACGTGTAGATAAAACGCCTATGAAATTAAGGTTTTTTTGCCAATTGCCATGCTAATAAATCTCTCAATAATTCTGGCATATAAAATATTTTTTCCTTCGCATGGCTTATTGCAGGATATAGTGGCCCTAACGTAAACATATCCACGGTTGCCACTGCATATGTTTTTTCGGGATTGATCGGTTCTCCATGAACAAGTACTTCCGTAACATGCTGTTTCCCATCTTCTAATGTATCAGTTTGGATATCAATTCCCTCGTAAACCATTCTTCCCATTACTTTCCCTCTAAATCCTAACCCTTTTAATTGAAGATGCTCCATTTTTTCCTCTCTAGCTTGAACAATAACCTCTTTCAACACATCTCCCTTTAAATAAACCTTACATGGATTAATTGGGTGTGGACAAATTCGATGCAAGTCCTTCTTTGTTATCGGACCTTTCAATAAAGGCTCTAGTAACATTCCTGAATTAACCATAGCCACTTCACCATCACACCAATCTAATAATGCTTGGACTAAAAGTTGTGGGAAAGGGGACTCTCGAAACCAATCAAGCGGCAAATCTTTATCGATAACAGCAACAACTTCTGATAAGGTTGATTCACTTTTTACCATTTCCTTATTCAGCCATGATGCAGTTTCTTCGCAATACTCGACTTCCTCTTCCATCGGATAGACTTCAGCCTCACGTTGTACAATCTCTTTTTTGTGTGGATTGATTGTAAATGAGATATGACCGATATATTGTCCGTATTTACCAGCACCAGCAAGTAATGTACCATTCATTTCCTTCCCTTTTTGTAAAACATGATGTGTATGACCACCGATAATAATATCAATTTCTGGAAATTCTTTTGCGATGATTTCGTCATCAGTAATACCTAAATGAGAGAGGAGAATGATCAGATCAGCCTGATCTTTTACTTGATTGACCGTTTCTAATAAGCTCTGAAATGGGTCTTTTATTTGCCAGCCAAGTAACTCATAAAACTTCTCATAAAAAACCGTCACACCTAGGACAGCTATGCTCATACCATTTTCCAGATTCATCATTTGATAAGGAACAACCCATGACGGCCGCTCCCCTAACTCAGTGTAAAGATTCGATAATACGATAGGAAATGTTGCATGATCATACAATGTATCTAAATCATCATGGGCAAACGTAATTCCTTCATTATTGCCTATTGTCGCTGCATCATAATGAAGACGATTTAATAATTCGACATTTGCCTTCCCATGAGTCGCCTCTGTTATTGGATGAAATCTATCAGCATGATCTCCGATATCAAAGAGAAGCATCGTTTCATTATTTTGCTTATGTATGTCTCTCTTCTTATTTAAGAAATGGGCAATTTTAGGCCAATTTTCAAAATGACTATGTAAATCATTCGTATGATATAGGTGAATGGTTTCTAGCATGTCTCTCTCCCCTTTTCCATAAAGCATTTATGAAAAACGATCAGATTGGATTCAATGTCCAAGCTTTTATACTTTTTTAATCTATGAGCTATGTTCAAGCATATTGGTAATTTAGTGGATAGGTTTAGTGCCAACGTAAAAGGATTATCCATGGTTGGCTCACGCACTAAAAACCTCCCTCTTTAGCGAAATAACCGCAAAGAAAATAAACGTTTACGCTTAATAAGCCCTCTAATTATCATGTTAAGCCAGTCAATCCTTCATAAATTAGCTTTAATCCGACAATAATTAATACAATTCTTAATAGGGTGATAATTGTTTTACCCTTTAGCTTCGTATTGATAAGAGCACCAAATTTCCCTCCAAACCATGCACCTGGTACTAATATCGCCGCAAATAACCAATCAATATTTCCCAAAGCTATATGTGTAATCGAGCCTGTTGCAGAGGATAGGAAAATAATAAACATCGATGTCGCAACAGCTATATGTGGAGGAAACATAAATAATAAAACCATTGCAGGAACCATTAATGCTCCACCACCTATGCCAAATAGCCCGGATATAAATCCTACTACAAAAGCAATGACAATACCCAATATCGGTCGATAAGCATAAGTAAGCTCTTCTCCTTCCTCTCCAAAATAGGTCCGAACCACCTTTTTGCCTGGTCTTTCCTTTGCTTTTGGCAGTTTATCTCTCACCATTAAAATGATCGATATGAAGATCATAAACAAGCCAAACCATAATGAAAATGAGGATGAATTGAAAAACTTATTCACATAAGCTCCGATAATTCCACCTGGTCCACTTCCAATAAAGAAGATAAGACCACTTTTATAATCAACTTTTTTATACTTCATATAGGTCAACGTAGAGGAAAGACCAGTGAAAATAACAACTAATAATGATGTACCAACAGCAACCTGTGGTGATACATCATCAAATGCGGAAAAATAACTACCGAGTGTTAATAGCATCGGAACAACAATAATTCCTCCACCTAAACCAACAATACTACCAATCGTTCCTGCTATTAACCCAACGATTAATAAAATAATCCATTCCATTTTATAAGTTAACGCTCCTCTATATCACTAAACAGACTTAGTTGCTTCTCAGCAAGTCCGTCATAGGAGATGTCTAATAAATTCACCATCATTTTGGCATTATCTGCTGCATCTCCACCTGAATTATTATTAAATAACATATAAATTGTTTCTGTTTGCTCCTGTAGCTTTTGAATATGTTGTTTCCATTCAAGTAACTCTTCCTCATTATAGCGATACAAATAACGTACATCACGCCAATTGTCACCAGAGGAAGGTTTATTCCATCCATGAACATTTCGTCCATGAAGACGAATTAACGTTTTCTTAGAATCAGTTGGATGAAGAACAGTCGGAATGGATCGTTCACCAGCCTGTGGCTCATCAACAATACTATGAATCCAGTTTTCAGCTTTCATAAACGCTAATGTTTTATCATAAAACTCCCCTGAAAACCAAGTTCGATTCCGAAACTCAAGCGCTACATCAAAATCACCCATTTGTTCTCTACACCATTTTAAATACGTAACATTTTCCTTCGTACAAGCAAACCATGGTGGAAACTGAAAGAGAACCATTGCTAATTTATTTGATGTTCGAATAGGTTTTATCGATTGAATAAATGCATGAAACATTTCCTGTTTATTTGCAAATGGGATATCCCCACGTAAATGCCCTGTCATGCCTTGATATGCTTTTACAACAAATTGAAACGCATCCGGCGTATCCCGCAGCCACTTCACAATATTGCGCTCAGGCTGAATCGCATAAAAGCTCGTATCAATTTCAACTGTAGGAAAATGTGCTGAATATTCTTTTAATTTATTCGTTGAACTCGTTTTAAGCGGATAAAGAGAATCATGATCTCCCCACCCTGTTAATCCGATTTGTATTAATGTCACGTAAAAATCAACCTCATTATGTATAGATTGTTTCTATTCATAATATACCACGTAAACAGCAGTTAGAACATTGTTGCGCTTCCTTATGACCTATTGTCTGCAAGATTGAATCGTTCATCCATGATTTGTTGAAAGAATAAAATAGTCGAGGAAATAAGAAGTAATGTGGGATAAACTAAAATAAATGGGCTGACAAAAGAGATTGTCAGCCCATTTATTATTAACCGATAGAACCTTCCATTTCGAACTTAATTAGACGGTTCATTTCAACTGCATATTCCATTGGAAGCTCTTTTGTAAATGGCTCGATGAAGCCCATTACGATCATTTCAGTTGCTTCTTCTTCTGAAATACCACGGCTCATAAGGTAGAATAATTGCTCTTCAGAAACCTTAGAAACCTTTGCTTCGTGCTCAAGAGAAATATTGTCGTTTAAAATCTCATTGTATGGAATTGTATCTGATGTTGATTGGTTATCCATAATGAGTGTATCACATTCAATATTTGATCTTGCACCATCTGCTTTACGTCCAAAATGAACGATACCGCGGTATGTTACTTTACCACCTTGTTTCGAAATTGATTTTGAAACGATGGTTGAAGATGTATTAGGAGCTAGGTGAATCATCTTAGCACCAGCATCTTGATGTTGACCTTTACCAGCAATGGCAATTGATAACGTCATACCACGTGCACCTTCACCTTTTAAGATGACAGCAGGGTATTTCATTGTTAATTTTGAACCAATGTTTCCATCAATCCATTCCATTGTTGCGTTTGCTTCACAAACGGCACGCTTTGTCACTAGATTGAATACATTGTTTGCCCAGTTTTGAATCGTTGTATAACGGCAATAGCCGCCATCCTTAACGATAATTTCAACAACCGCACTGTGTAATGAATTCGTTGTATAAACAGGAGCTGTACAACCTTCAACATAGTGAACATGTGCGCCTTCGTCAACAATGATTAATGTACGCTCAAATTGTCCCATATTTTCTGAGTTAATCCGGAAGTAAGCTTGTAATGGTGTATCAACCTTTACACCTTTTGGTACGTAGATAAATGATCCACCAGACCATACAGCAGAGTTTAATGCTGCAAATTTATTATCAGTCGGTGGGATAACTTTTCCAAAATGCTCACGGAAAATATCCTCATTCTCTTTTAATGCTGTATCCGTATCCTTGAAAACAATTCCAAGCTCTTCAAGGTCTTCCTTCATATTATGGTATACAACCTCTGATTCATATTGCGCAGATACACCTGCTAAATATTTTTGTTCAGCCTCTGGAATTCCTAATTTATCAAATGTAGCTTTAATTTCCTCAGGAACTTCATCCCATGAACGCTCAGATTTTTCCGATGGTTTTACGTAGTACGTAATTTCATCGAAGTTTAATGATGCTAAATCTCCACCCCATTGAGGCATTGGCATCTTATAAAAATTATCTAAAGATTTTAAACGGAAATCTAGCATCCATTGTGGTTCAGATTTCATACGAGAAATTTCTTCAACGATTTCTTTCGTTAATCCTCGTTCAGAACGGAAGATGGAGACATCCTTATCAGCAAATCCATATTTGTAATCGCCGATTTCTGGTGCTTTTTTAGCCATCTACATTCACTCCTATCTAGTTAGAATTAAGGGCAATCCCTTATTTATTCGTCTTTGCTTTTAACGCCCTTTTCCATAGCCTTCCAAGCTAAAGTGGCACATTTAATGCGAGCCGGAAATTTCGTAACACCTTGCAATGCTTCAATGTCACCTAAATCAATATCACCTTCATACTCTTTACCTAACATCATGTCAGAAAAGATTTCTGAAAGCTTTAACGCTTGCTCTAACGTTTTTCCTTTAATTGCTTGAGTCATCATTGATGCCGATGACATTGAAATGGAGCAGCCTTCACCTTCAAACTTTGCATCCTTGACAACATCACCATCAAGGTCAAGGGTTAAGCGTATCCGGTCTCCACAAGTCGGATTATTCATATCAATTGTAAGACTATCATCAAGAACACCTTTATTACGTGGGTTCTTGTAATGATCCATAATGACCTGACGGTAGAGGGTGTCAAGATTAATTTGATTAGACATTACCGAAGTACTCCTTTGTTTTAATTATCCCTGCAACTAATTTATCAACTTCATCCTCAGTATTATACAAGTAAAAGCTCGCTCTTGCTGTAGCCGATACCTTTAACCATTTCATTAGAGGCTGTGCACAATGATGTCCCGCACGGACTGCAATCCCTTCAGCATCCAATACAGTTGCTACATCATGTGGATGAACATCCTCTATATTAAAAGTAACTAAACCAGCACGATGCTTTGGTCCATAAATCGTTAGTCCATCAATTTTACTAAGTTGCTCTAAAGCATATTGTGCAATCTTATGCTCATGTGCTTCAATGTTTTCCAAACCAATTTGCTCGAGAAAATCAATTGCAGCTGCTAAGCCAATGGCACCAGCGATGATCGGAGTTCCTGCTTCAAACTTCCAAGGTAGCTCTTTCCAAGAGGATTCTTGCAGCCCAACAAAGTCAATCATCTCGCCACCAAACTCAATTGGTTCCATCTTTTCAAGCAATTCCTTTTTACCATACAATACACCGATACCAGTTGGCGCACACATTTTATGCCCTGAAAAGGCAAAGAAATCACAGTCTAAATCTTGAACATCAATTTTCATATGTGGTGTGCTTTGCGCACCGTCTACAACCATGATTGCCCCATGCTTATGAGCTATTTTAGCAATTTCTTTTACAGGGTTGATCGTACCGAGTACATTTGAAACGTGCATAACAGAAACGATTTTAGTATTAGCAGTAACCGTTGCTTCGACATCACTTAATTCAATTGTACCGTCTTCCTGTAAAGGGATATATTTTAACGTCGCTCCAGTTACTTTTGCAACCTGTTGCCAAGGAATCACATTCGCATGATGCTCCATGTAGGTGATGACAATTTCATCACCAGCTTTAACATTCGTTAATCCATAGCTTTGGGCAACAATATTTAATCCAGTTGTTGCCCCACGAGTAAAGATAATTTCCTGTGTTGATTTAGCACCAATGAACTTTCTTACCTTTTCACGAGCACCTTCATATCCATCTGTTGCTCTCGTTCCTAATGTATGCACTCCGCGGTGAACATTAGAATTATATTCTCGATAATAGGTAGAAACAGCTTCAATGACAGCTTGTGGCTTTTGAGAGGTTGCTGCACTATCTAAGTAAACAAGGTCTTTCCCATTTACTTGTTGGTCCAAAATCGGAAAATGTGAACGAATATCACGGATATCCATTATTGAACTTTCCTTTCGATAACCTCAACCAACTGCTTTTTCACACCTTCGATTGGTAGTTCATTAACAACCGGTGCTAAGAAGCCATGAATAACAAGTCGCTCTGCCTCAGATTTCGGAATACCACGACTCATTAAATAATAAAGCTGAATTGGGTCAACACGACCAACTGAAGCAGCATGTCCCGCTGTTACATCATCTTCATCAATTAAAAGAATAGGGTTAGCATCTCCACGTGCTTTTTCACTTAACATTAGCACACGAGATTCTTGCTCAGCATTTGATTTTGTTGCACCATGCTCGATTTTTCCAATTCCATTAAAAATAGATGATGCGCTATCCTTCATAACACCGTGTTTTAAAATATATCCTTCTGAGTGTTTTCCGAAATGGACAACCTTTGTAGTAAAGTTTTGCTTTTGCTCTCCACGACCAACGACAACTGATTTTGTATCACCGAAAGAACCGTCACCAATTAGGTTTGTTACATTTTCAGAAATCGTATCACCGTCATTCATTAATCCTAATGCCCATTCGATTCGAGCATCTCGTCCAGCAACACCACGGCGGTTTACATAAGTTGTAATGCCTTTTGCAAGTGTATCAACTGCTCCATACGTAATTCGGGCATTTGTATTAGCAAAAACCTCAGAAATAATATTAAATACTCCAATTTCTGTTTCAACTGTTGAAATATAGTTTTCAACATATATGACAGAGCTGTTATCTTCAGCCACTACAATTACATGGTTAAATAATGTTGTTTCTGGATTATCGTGGACAAATACCGAATGAATTGGTTCAGAAACTTCCACATTTTTAGGAACATACACAAATACTCCACCATTAAATAACGCTGCATGTAAAGCAGTTAAACGGTGCTCGTCAACCTTGACACCGTCTGTCATGAAGTATTTTTGTACTAAATCAGAGTGTTCACGTGCTGCAGTATGAATATCAGTTAAAATAACACCTTTGTCTTTTAATTCATCTGATAAAACAGTATAAGCAGCAGTGTTATTTATTTGAACATATAAATTATTTGTAGCAGATTCAATATCAATCAATGCTTTTACATCTTCATGTAATTCATTTAATGATTGAATTTTGTTGCTTGTTACTGTATGCTGGCTGAAATTTGTAAAATTCCATTTATCGATTTTTGTTTTATCCGGTCTTGGCATCGGAAGATCTTCTGCTTTTGCAAGAGCATCTAAGCGTAGATTTTTGAGCCAATCCGGTTCACTAAGCTGTGCTGAAAAGCTAGTGATATAATCCTGATTGAAAGTTTTCGTTTCCATCTATCTCTACTCCCCTTTACGCTTAAGCTTCTTGTTCAACAGTTTCGTCTTCAATACCTAATTCTTGTTTAATCCAGTCATATCCTTCTGCTTCTAAACGTTGAGCTAGCTCAGCTCCACCTGATTTCACAACACGACCTTGCATCATTACGTGAACTTTATCAGGTGTAATGTAATTTAATAAACGTTGATAGTGAGTAATCATTAAGCAACCAAAATCCTCACTTCTCATTTTGTTAATACCTTTTGCAACAATTTTTAACGCATCGATATCTAGACCTGAGTCAATCTCATCAAGAATTGCAATTTTTGGTTCAATCATCATTAATTGAAGAATTTCATTACGTTTTTTCTCTCCGCCAGAGAAACCTTCGTTTAAATAACGTTGTGCCATATCTGGATCCA
Organism: Metabacillus niabensis; assembly: GCF_902829255.1. GTDB lineage: Bacteria > Bacillota > Bacilli > Bacillales > Bacillaceae > Metabacillus > Metabacillus niabensis. The sequence continues at coordinate 51,904 of NZ_CADEPK010000001.1, forward strand.
TTTCTAGCTCTTCCATGTTTGCATCCATTTTACGAATGAATTTCATTAATGAAATTTCATCGCCTTCTTCACGGCGAGAGTTAATTGCTGAGCGTAAGAATTCTGCATTCGTTACCCCGCTAATTTCACTTGGGTATTGCATTGCTAAAAATAGACCTGCACGTGCACGCTCGTCTACTTCCATTTCAAGAACATCTTCACCATCTAATGTAATGCTTCCTTTAGTCACCTCATATTTAGGGTGTCCCATAATTGCAGATGATAAAGTTGATTTTCCTGTTCCGTTAGGTCCCATAATTGCATGGAACTCTCCGCCTTTTATTTCAAGATTTACACCCTTCAAAATTTCTTTCCCATCAATTTCTACGTGTAAATCCTTTATGATTAATGTAGAACCTGCCATAATGTTACCTCCATAATATATAAAATTTACTATTCTCACTTTATTCTCATTCTAATATTATAACAAATGAAAAGTGAACACAACCTTTAAGGATTATGGTCGATTTATGTCGGGATATGCCCACTTTTCTCTTGATTATGTGAGAAGTGATTAAGCAGTAGCAGTAGGTTACCTTTTCTAAATTTTTTTGTAAAGCTATTTTTTCATTTTTTTCACACTCTAAATAGTTTTCACTTCCATAAAAAAAACATTCTCTCACATTGAAATAAAAGAATGTCATTAAAAATAAAGAAAAAAGATGTCTTAAAAGGATAAGACATCAAATAATAAAGGTTTATTTTTTCATTTTTCTTTCCACTTCGGCATATATTAATTGACTCTTACGATAGTCCTCTTCACGATTTTTTTCAACGCTTATTCTTTTTTCATGGTGTAATGCGTATTCTGCATATCCCATTCCATGTGAATGATGCATCGCTTTTTCCATATCAGCTGTGTAATGGAGGTCTAGCTGATTTGAGTGAATAACAATCAATCCCTTCGTTTGCTTTCTCATTTAAAAGCTTATCAGGAATAAAAAGATAACTCAAAGACTGTAAGATTTCATTACATTTATTCACATATAATATCGAGGCATTTCGTTAGATTCTCATGCAGTTTTTAAAGAATTCCGACAATATACTCTGAAATGCTCCTGTTATAGGGAAGATTTTAAATAAGAAAAGCTATGCAAAAGGATTTGCTAAAAACAGGCTTACTTTTTAGATAAAATAAAAACCTGGACCAAGGTTGTTGTTAACCACATGATCCAGGTTTTATATTTGAAAATTAGTCCTTAGCTAAATTTTCGTATTTAGCCCTTTACATACTTTCGTTTTATTCAGTTACAGGAATAACTGAGTCTTTGTATTCTGACTTAATAAAGTCTTGAATTTCTTTAGATTTTAAAACTTCAACAAGCTTTTTAATGTTTTCATTATTTTCATCTTCTTTACGAACAACAATTAAGTTCGCTGGTACAACGTCACTACCTTCAAAGGCAATACCTTCTTCAAGATTTACGTCACCTTCAAGAGCATAGTTAGCATTGATAACGACAGCGTCACCTTCACCATTTTCAAATGAAGTTGCTAAAAGCTTTGCCTCAATACGTGTTGAAAAATCTAGATTTTTAGGATTTTCAACGATGTCCTCAACTCTTGCATTTTCACCAACGCCTTCTTTAAGCTTAATTAAACCAGCTTTTTCAAAGATAGGCAGAATTCGACCTTGGTCACTATCAGATGTACTAATAATAATTTCAGCACCTTCAGGAAGCTCTTCTAATGACTTGTATTTCTTAGAATAAATACCGATTGGTTCTTTATGAATTTCCCCAACACTTACAAAATCATAGCCCTTTTCTTCCATTTCTAAAGCCAAGTATCCAGGTGTTTGGAAGTAGTTTGCATCAAGCTCACCAGCTTCTAACGTTTTATTCGGTAATATATAATCTTGGAAAACTTTCACTTCAAGTTCAATACCTTCATCAGCTAAAATTGGTTTTGCTTTTTCTAGAATTTGCGCATGTGGAACAGCAGATGCACCGACAACTAGTTTGTTGGATTCTTCTTTGGAAGCTCCTTTTTCCCCATTACCGCAGGCAGCTAATACGACTAATAATAATGCTGTTAATAGAAGAGATAATTTCTTTTTCATTATTGTTTCCTCCTAAAATGTTTTTTTCTATCGTTTATCAATTATCTTAGTGAATACATCACCAATTATTTGAATGATAAATACAATGATTAAAATCAGAACAGTAGCAACAAAGGTTAATAACGTATTATTTCCTTGGAATCCTTCAAGATAAGCAAAATTCCCTAGTCCTCCTGCACCGATGACTCCTGCCATTGCGGTATAGCTAACTAACGCAATCGCTGTTACGGTTATACCCGAAATTAAGGCTGGAAGAGCTTCGGGTATTAACACCTTAAAGATAATTTCAAAATTAGATGCACCCATTGAATGAGAGGCTTCAATGACCCCTTTATCAATTTCTCTTAGAGCAATTTCTACCATTCTCGCATAGAATGGAGCAGAACCTATGATAAGTGCAGGCAATGCAGCATTGGCACCTAACATTGAGCCTACGAGTGCTTTTGTGAAAGGAATTAGTAGGACAATTAAAATAATAAATGGGATGGATCGGAATATATTAACGAATGTCGCAATAATTAAGTTAATAAAACGGTTTTCCCACATGTTACCTTTACCAGTTAAAAATAAGAGCAACCCTAATATAAGACCTAACACAAACGTTATGAAAACAGAGATAACCGTCATGTAAAGTGTTTCGATCGTTGCAGCTAGTAAATCTTCCCACTTAAGTAATTCCAACCATTCATTCATTTTCAACCACCTCCACTCCTATTTTGTTTTCCTTAATGAAGGCTATTGCTTGATTGATAATCGCTTCTTCCCCTTGTAATTGAACGAATAATGTTCCATATGCGCCATTTTGTGTTTGCGAAATCTTCCCTTGTAAAATATTCACATTTATATCAAATTGACGGACAAGATTCGTAATAAGTGGCTGTTCTGTTGAATCCCCAATAAAAGAAAGCTTAATCACTTTTCCATCTGGATAATGTTCTAATAATTGTTCAATAGTTTCCTCTGGTTCATTATCCTGGTTAAGGAACCTTTTTGTAATCGGCTGCTGCGGATTTTTAAATAGCTCGAGAACCTCTCCTTGCTCAACGATGCTACCAGCTTCAATGACAGCAACTCTATTACAAATCTTTCTTATAACATGCATTTCATGTGTAATTAAGACGATCGTCAGCCCAAGTCGTTTATTGATATCAACGAGTAAATCTAAAATAGAATCCGTTGTTTGTGGGTCTAATGCTGACGTAGCCTCATCACATAGTAATACCTTAGGATTGTTCGCTAGCGCTCTTGCAATCCCCACTCTTTGTTTTTGTCCACCACTTAGCTGAGATGGATAAGAGTCTTCACGACCTTCAAGACCAACAAGCTTAATTAATTCGTCAACACGTCTTTTTCTTTCTAGCTTTTTCACTCCAGCAATTTCTAAAGGAAATGAGATGTTTTCACGGACTGTTCTCGACCATAGTAAATTGAAGTGTTGAAAAATCATACTAATTTCTAAACGCGCTTTTCGAAGTTCTGCTCCACGGATTGAATCAATTCTCTTTCCAGCAACGGTTATATTTCCACTCGTTGGCTTCTCTAATCCATTCAATAATCGGATCAATGAACTTTTTCCAGCACCACTATAACCGATGACACCAAAAATTTCGCCCTTTTCAATCTCTAAATTGACATTATTTACGGCCTTAACTTCACCAGTTTTTGTATGATAAACCTTATTTACGTTTTCTAAAGTAATCAAGTTGTTCACCTTCTTCCAAACTTTTTCTCACCCTGCAATATTTGATAAATCCTTATTATAGTATCCAAATAAAGCAAAAAGCCTTTCTGCATGGGAACAGAAAGGCACAGTAAATTGTCCTTTCTCCCATCTTTCAAAGCAAAAAGCTTTGCGTGAATTGGCACCATTTCAGCAAAAACTGACGGTTGCCGGGCTTCATAGGGCACTTCCCTCCACCTCTCTTGATAAGAGAACAAAATTATATTGTAAAAAATCAATTTTTCAATTACGAATAGTATGTTTGTGATTCTAACAATATTTTTTCTTTATGTCAATTGATTTTTTCTTTAACTTCAGCAAAAAAAGAATGATTCAACACGTTGCCAATAATCAGCAATTTATTGTGAATCATCCTTTTATCAAAAAGATTATTTACTTTTTAACCCTGTCGCTTGATAAATCGCTTGCTCAAGGTCATCGATAATATCTTCAATATGCTCAATTCCAACAGATAATCGAATTAAGTCCTCTGTCACACCAGAGCTTTTTAAATCTTCTGCACCTAATTGCTGATGAGTTGTACTCGCAGGATGGATGATTAAGCTTTTGGCATCTCCGACATTTGCAACATGTGACCATAGCTCTACATTATTAATCACCTTCGCCCCTGCCTCACGTCCACCTTTAATACCAAACACAATAACTGAGCCAGCTCCATTTGGTAAATATTTTTCTGCTAAAGCTTTTGCAGGGTGATCGTCTAATTCCGGATATAATACCCATTCAACCGCAGGGTGTTGCTGTAAATATTTCACCATTTTTCTAGTATTCGCAATATGCTCCTTCATTCGAACATGCAATGTTTCTAAACCTAGACTAAATTGAAATGAATTATAAGGACTGATTGCTGGACCTAAATCTCTTAGTAGTTGAACCCTTGCTTTGATAATAAATGCTTGTTCACCTAAAGCTTCAGCATATACTAAATCATGATAGCTTGGGTCTGGTGTTGTAAAACCAGGGAATTTAGGGCTATTCCAGTCAAATTTCCCTCCGTCAACAATAACTCCACCAAGTGTCGTCCCATTTCCTAACAACCACTTTGTTGCGGAATGAACGACGATGTCAGCTCCATGCTCTATCGGTCTACATAAAAATGGTGTTGCAAACGTATTATCAACGATTAGAGGAATTCCTGCTTCATGCGCAATATTAGCAACTGCCTCAAAATCTAAAATATCTAAGCTAGGATTTCCTATTGTCTCTGCGAAAATCGCCTTCGTTTTATCTGTAATTGCTACCCGGAAATTTTCCGGATTTTTCGGATCTACAAAATTCGTTTTAATCCCATACTTAGGCAATGTATTTGCGAATAAATTATATGTACCACCATATAATGTCGAAGCCGATACGATCTCATCTCCTGCACCTGCAATGTTTAAAATCGAAAGAGTAATTGCCGCCATACCACTTGAAACTGCTAAGCTGCCAATCCCTCCTTCTAATTCGGCAATTCTTTCTTCAAAAACAGTTGATGTAGGATTATGGATTCTTGTATAAATATACCCTTGTTCCTTTAAACCAAAAAGATTTGCAGCATGCTCTGTATCATTGAATACATATGCATTTGATTGATAAATTGGTACTGACCTTGCACCAGTTGTTGCATCCTTTTTTAAACCACCGTGTATCGTCACTGTTTCCGGACGATATTTTTTCTCTGTCATAAATCGTTCCTCCCCTTAGAAACTTTAAATAGTAGTCAGCTTATTAGCCTAATGTTAGAATAATCGCAATATTCGATTGATTTCGGCTATTTTAATAGTAAACGATTTCAGATGCAATATTCAATAGAAACAGTTCAACTTAATTTAATGATTGCCTCTAATCTTAAGTAGTCACGGTAGGAACCTTTCATTTGAATTTTTCCAAAGGAGATCGATTGTTTAAGGCTTACTGCATTTAGAAGAACTTCCTCAATATCGTTTATTCTTCCTTCTAAGACGAAATGAACATTTCCAATCGGTTCATAAACCTTCCTTGCTCCATTTGAAGAAAGCTCTATATAAAAACTTGTTTGTTGTACAGGCTTTATTTCAATTAGCAACGTTTTTTTCAATAAAATCGCTATTAATGATTTTGCTTTATTCACATTTGCAATAAATGTATTTGCACACATAAAAAAACCTCCCAATGCTCAATTAAGTTAATGTATAACTTCATTGAAATTTGGAAGATTCCTTTAAAAATAAGTCGACAGTTTCTGTCTGTTTTTTCATCATTTGTTGCTTTCTAAATATTTCCCGAGAAATATGTCAATATTCCGTTTGGACAAACCTAAAAATCGCTATATTTTGTAGCATTCACACGAAAGCCTTTAATGTTTCGTATAAAAATCCGACAGACTGAAATGCATATATCTTATCTTTAACTTCTCCATCTCTTATAACGAGCAAACATGGAACACTTTCAATCTCAAGCTCCACAGCTTCATTCGGGTAGAAATTTAAGTTTACCGATTGAATCTGAAGAGTTGGTAAAAGTTCTTCGACAACCTGAATCATACGCTTTGCGAGCTGACAGGTTCCACACATTGGAGTATATAAATATAACAACATAAGTCCTTCATTTTGGATGTTAAGCTGTTTCTCTTTCCATTCAATCATATCAAAAACTAATTACCTTTCTATAAATATTTTGCATTCACATCTATATTAGCACTTAGTAATACGGAAGCAACATGATGGTCAGGTGCTGTTGCAACCTCTCGATATGCTCTATCAATATAAATATGTGATGCCTCTGGAAGCTCGCGTTTAAATTGTTTTCGCAAGCGATCTCCCGCGTCATCTGCATCAACTAAAATATAAACATCCTTTAAAAATAGCCTATCAATTAATTCATCTAATTTCGCCATACTAATTGTGCCATTTGTACAAATAATTTCAACTGGCTCATTTATAACATTCAAAACTTTCTTTTTGTCAGATTTCCCTTCTACAATCAATACCTTTTCAACCTCAACTAATGACATAAACATCACCTGTTTTTTATAGTAAAGTTCTTTCTATAAACTATTCGATATGTTGAGGTTGTTTCCTTTATTTTTTGTTATTTCCTTATGGGGACTGTCCCCATTTTAAAAATAACAAGAAGAAACGACCCATTGTTTATAAAACAAGGGCCAGACCCCTTTATTTGGGGTCAGACCCTATTCATGTTAGTTTAGCACCAGCCGTTTTCATCGTCACAATCGACATATTTTTCATCCTTTTTTGATGGAACATCAGCATACTGATAAAAACGGCTATTTTGAAATTCGTATCCTTGTTTAAGGTTATATTGATTTTCTGAAACCATTTGACCAATCTTTTCAGATTCTAGATAAAGATTTAATTGCCCATCGGTAAATTTTCCGACGACACGATCTGTAATATCCAAACGCTGCTTCTCAAAAGACATATGGACACCCTCCTTTACCTATTTGTAGGGTGTCCATAAATAGATGACATCATGCGATTAGTCTTGATTTGTCATTTTTTCATATTGCTCAGCAGTCATTAAATTGTCAACATCTGCTATGTTACTTGGCTCTATAACAACCATCCAAGCTTTTTCATATGGAGATTCATTAACAAATTCTGGATTGTCATCCAACTCTTCATTTATTTCGACAACCTTACCACTAATTGGTGCATATAGCTCTGAAACCGTTTTGACAGACTCTACACTTCCAAATGGCTCGTTCGCTTTAATCTCAGCACCAATCTCTGGTAATTCAACGAATACGATATCACCAAGTTCTGATTGAGCAAATTCAGTAATCCCAATACGGACTTTGTCCCCTTCTACCTTTACCCACTCATGTTCCTCAGAATAACGAAGTTCCTTCGGTGTACTCATGTTTATAACCTCCTACAATAAATTTTTTTCATTTACTGCAAATTACGATTTATACTCGTTGTACAAAATCGTAGTACAGTATACAAGAACAATTACTTTGCTGCCCATGTTTGCTCATATTGTTCTTCTTTAAAGCCAATCGTGACATCATCTTCACTTACAGCAATAGGTCTCTTCAATAACATTCCATTTGAGGCCAATACTTCTATCATTTCTACCTCTGACATTGAAGCTAATTTGTCCTTTAATCCAAGCTCGCGATATTTTTGTCCACTTGTATTAAAAAACTTTTTAATTTCTAATCCACTCTTCTTTATAAAGGATGCAACTTCTTCCTTCGTTGGTGGATTTTCAACAATATGTATTTCGTTAAATTCTATATTATGTTCTTCTAACCATTTCTTTGCCTTTCGACACGTACTGCATTTAGGATACCAATAAAAGTTTAATGACATACGTTCACCACCTATTCCTTCACTATATGTCTAATATTTTATCATATCTTATTTCACAAAACGAATGAGAAGTAATACAGATGGTTTACTATAATTCATACCGATATCAATGGGGATTAAAAAAGATGGCCCCGGAACAGTACCGAGGCCATCTACTAAGTGCATAAAGGACTTTTTATTAACTGTCTATTTTTAAGGGTACAGTTCAAATTTTTGGTAAAAGGTTTTTTAAAACAAATTTTATAATAATAAAGCTTTCACTGCGTTTCTTCTTACTCTACCGTAACACTCTTAGCAAGATTACGTGGTTTATCAACATCACAGCCACGGTGTAATGCTGCGTAGTAAGAAATAAGTTGAAGTGGTACAACAGCAACTAATGGAGCTAACTCGGCTTGAATGCTTGGAAGAACGAAACGGTCATCCTCTTCTTCAAGACCCTTCATAGAAATGATACATGGGTTTGCTCCACGTGCAACAACTTCTTTCACGTTACCGCGAATACTTAAGTTAACATGCTCTTGAGTTGATAGAGCGATGATTGGTGTTCCATTTTCAATTAAGGCAATTGTTCCGTGCTTAAGCTCGCCTCCAGCGAAACCTTCAGCTTGAATATAAGAAATTTCTTTTAACTTCAATGCACCTTCAAGGCCGACATAATAGTCAACAGAACGACCGATAAAGAAGGCATTTCTTGTTGTTGATAAATATTCCGTAGCAATTGCTTCCATTTCTTCTTTTTGACCACAAAGAACATCCATAGCATTTGCAATAATACCTAGTTCTTTTGTTAAGTCAAATTCTAAAGATTGACCTTTTCCATTCGCTGCTACTGCCGCTAAAATTGATAATACAGCTAATTGTGCAGTGTATGCCTTTGTTGAAGCAACGGCAATTTCAGGACCAGCATGTAAGAGCATAGTGAAATCAGCTTCACGTGATAAAGTAGATCCTGGAACGTTTGTAATTGTTAATGCCTTATGACCAAGCTCTTTAATTTGTACAAGAACTGCACGGCTATCTGCTGTTTCACCACTTTGTGAAATAAAGATAAATAATGGTTTAGCAGAAAGTAATGGCATATTGTATGAGAATTCACTTGCGATATGAACCTCAACTGGGATTTTCGCCCAACCTTCAATAAATTGTTTTCCAACTAATCCAGCATGATAGCTTGTTCCTGCTGCAATGATATAAATACGGTCTGAACTATTAACAGCATCGATAATTTCTTTATCAACTGTTAATCCACCATTTTCAGTGCGATACTTTTCAACGATTCGTCTAATAACGACTGGTTGCTCGTCAATTTCTTTCAACATGTAATGAGGATATGTGCCCTTTTCAATGTCGCTTGCGTCAAGCTCAGCTTTGTAAGGAGCACGTTCAATCACATTTCCTTGTAAATCTTTAATTGTAACAGATGTACGTTCAACGAAGACCATCTCTTTGTCCATAATCTCCAAGTATTGGTCTGTAACATGTAACATTGCCATTGCATCAGAAGCTACAACATTAAACTCATCACCAAGACCTACAAGAAGTGGACTTTTGTTTTTTGCTACATAAATCATATCAGGGTTTTGCTCATCTAATAATGCGATCGCATAAGATCCCTTTAAGATTGATAACGTTTGACGGAACGCTTCCTCAACCTCTAATCCTTTTGCAACAAATTGATCAATAACTTGAACAACAACTTCTGTATCTGTATCACTAGTTAATTGAACATCTTGTAAATATTCACGTTTTAAAATCGCGTAGTTTTCGATAACACCATTATGAACAATCGTAAAACGACTAGAAGCACTTTGATGTGGATGTGCATTGACACGACTTGGCACACCATGTGTTGCCCAACGTGTATGACCAATTCCAGTATGAGCTTCTACCTTCTCATCTACGATCTCACGAAGCTCTGCAATACGGCCTTTTTCTTTAAACGTATGCACTCCATCTTTATTCATTACAGCGATTCCTGCTGAATCATATCCACGATACTCTAATTTTTCTAAACCTTTTAATAAAATATCCTTAGAGTCTTGTTGTCCAATAAATCCTACTATTCCGCACATATACGTTTCCTCCCATTGGTGTTCCAAGGGACAGGACGTCATTTAATCGGAGACATTCACTGTCCCCTCACACATGTTTATCATTATTTTTTGGAAGGCTACGTTTTTCCCTTTGTACAAAAAGTTGCCTCTTTGGTTTAAGGAAAAACTTACGGCTGTAACCAACAACCGGGAGGCATCCGCCGAAATTTCGATAACCTCCATCCTCGTCAACTAAGTTTTTTACGTTCACTTAGTTCAGGCGCTTTAATTATTAATAATAATCTAACCTACTACCCACCTTTCTATTTACAAAAATACAAATTTAATGATACAACAGAACAAATTACTTCGTCAATGACTTTTCCAACCTAAACATTTTTTGTTAAGAACTCTTAACACAATTAACATATGATCATACAAAATAACTTGTTAATAAAAAAGGCGGGAATCCCCGCCCTTTCACATTATTCTAATCCCATCTCAGCCTTTACTACAGAAACAATTCGGTCTACATATTCACGACATAATTCTTCTGTTGGTGCCTCAGCCATTACACGTACTAATGGCTCTGTACCAGATGGACGAACTAAAATACGGCCATTGCCATCCATCTCTTTTTCAACCTCTTCAATGACTGCCTTTACCTTTTCGTTTTCTGTTACACGGTGTTTATCAGTTACTTTTACATTGATCAATAATTGTGGATATTTTTTCATTTCATTTGCTAATTCTGATAACTTTTTGCCTGTACGTTTCATAATATTAACTAGCTGTAATCCAGTTAATAATCCATCACCGGTTGTATTATAATCTAAGAAAATAATATGTCCCGATTGCTCGCCACCAAGGTTATAATCATTTACTTTCATTTCCTCGACAACGTAGCGGTCGCCAACTGCAGTTGGTACACTCTTAATTTCATATTCCTCAAGTGCCTTATAAAAGCCTAGGTTACTCATTACAGTTGAAACTACTGTGTTTTTCTTAAGGCGACCTTCACTGTTTAAGAATTTAGCACAAATATACATAATTTGGTCACCATCAACAATGTCACCATTTTCATCTACTGCAATCAAACGGTCACCATCTCCATCAAAAGCAAGACCAATATCGGCATTCTTTTCCTTTAAAAAGGATGCCAATGCCTCAGGATGTGTTGAACCTACCCCGTCATTAATATTTAAACCATTAGGTGAAGTCCCCATCGTTGAAACATCCGCTTCTAAGTCTGCAAATAAATGAGTAGCTAATGATGAAGTTGCTCCATGAGCACAATCTAGCGCAATATGAATACCAGTAAAATCTTCATCCACTGTCTGTTTTAAAAATTGAAGATATTTTTGACCACCTTCGAAGTAATCATTTACTTGCCCTAAATGTTCCCCAATAGGTCTTGGTAAAGTATCTTCTTCTTGATCCATTAACGCTTCAATTTCGTTCTCTTGCTCATCTGAAAGTTTAAAACCATCTGGTCCAAAGTATTTTATTCCATTATCCTGAACTGGATTATGGGAAGCTGATATCATAACACCAGCTTGAGCTCCTAGTGCCTTCGTTAAATATGCAACACCTGGTGTTGAAATAACGCCTAAACGCATAACTTCAGCGCCAATAGATAGCAAACCAGCTACAAGAGCTCCTTCTAACATATGCCCTGAAATACGAGTGTCACGACCGATTATCACCTTTGGTCTTTCTGTATCTTTCGTTAAAACATATCCACCAAATCGGCCAATTTTAAATGCTAATTCCGGTGTTAGTTCACTATTCGCAACTCCGCGTACACCATCTGTTCCAAAATACTTTCCCATTGGTTTCGCTCCTTTATTCCACGCCTTGTGAGGCTGAAGATATTTTCACTTTTACTTTTTTCTTTTGTAATGACCACGTGATGTTTTGCGGACCATTTACCTTCACTTCCACTTCATGCTCTCCATCACTTAGGTCTGTTAGATCGACATATAGCTCTACATCAGATTCTTTTATATCCTTTATAACATTAGGTGCTCCTAATATAGTTACATCCATTTCACCAGTTTCTGGCTCAAGAAATTCTACTGTCTTTCCATCTGTTAAGCTAACCGCATTAATCGGCTGATCTGAAAACACCTTTTCTTCCTGTTCATCTACATTAATTTCTAATTTTACCTTTTCGGGTGTCACTTTCGTTACTCCCTCTGGTAATGGCACATCTACCTCTAAAACAGTATCCTTTGTTATCTTGCTTAAATCGACAGTTATGCCATCAATGAATTCAAGCTTATTGATAACATCCTCTGGACCAAAAACAGTAATTTCCTTAGTTTCAGATTCGATACTTGATATGCTCAAGCCTTCCTTCAACTCGCCCTCCCTAATAATTTTAAACGGTAAATCTCTGCTCGGGCTTTTAATCGGAACTGTAACATCAACAACGGATGGCTCCACTTCAACAGGTATTACTTCTCCTTCTCTATCATAAACAGTTATCGTTGACTCTCGATTAATCGTTTCATTTCCACCTTGAAGGTCCACTTTAGCTTTAACACTTGAGATTTCCTCAATAATATCCTCTGATGCGGTTATTTGAATACTTTTTGGACTTACTATCGGCTTATCTGACAGGTAGCCTTCTTCTAATTGATTTTCATTTAAAAGATCTACCCCTACTTCAAAGTCCTTTGTAACCTTTTCCTCTATTGTAACTGTGATTACCGAAGGCTTAATGCTAACCTTTAAATCATCAGCAATATCCTTATATTGAAGCCTTACTTGGTGTGTACCAATCGATAGATTTGATAAATCGGCATATACCTCGAAATCTCTTAGCTGTCTTGCCTTTGTTATAGAAGCTGTTGCTCCCTGTAAATTAACTTCAACTGACTCTGGTATTCCCGTTACAACTAGGTTTTCTTGATCAAAGTATGGGATGACAGGTACATCTGTGACAGTAGTCTCATCTGAAAATACGGTCGTCGATGCCCCAGCATTTGATGCACCTTGTTTATCTTCTGAGTTAGATTCTATGTTAACAGAAGCATATAACATCAATGCCAAAAATAGCGCTATGATTCTCATTACCCAACGATTATCAAATAGCTTATCCATTTTTCTTTCCCCTCCATTGCCAACGGTTTGAGGAAACAGTTTTTGTTGTTGAAACTAACTCTCTTTCTAATATTTCCCTTAAATTTTCCTGTGATAAATTGCGGTGAAGCTCACCATTTCTAGCTACAGATACATTTCCTGTCTCTTCAGAAACAATGATTGTAAGACTATCCGTTACCTCACTTATTCCTAACGCAGCTCGATGTCTTGTACCAAGTTCCTTCGAGATAAATGGACTCTCAGAAAGAGGTAAATAACATGCCGCTGCAGCAATTTGATTTTTTTGAATAATCACAGCACCGTCATGTAGCGGTGTATTAGGAATAAAAATATTTATTAGCAACTCTGAGGAAATCAATGAATTTAATGGAATCCCCGTCTCGATATAGTCACCCATTCCTGTCTCTTTCTCAATTGTCATCAAAGCACCGATTCGTCGCTTTGCCATGTAATCTGTTGCTTTCACGATTGCTTCTACAGTAACTTCTAAACTGTCTTCTCCAGGTAAACCACCTCGAGAAAATAATCGCCCTCTACCTAGCTGTTCTAACGCTCTGCGCAGCTCTGGTTGGAAAATGATAATAATGGCTAGAAATCCCCATGTTAGTGCTTGGTCCATCAACCATTGTAATGTTTTTAACCCCAAGTAATGACTTAACATGCGGACTACGATTATTACTGTAATTCCTTTTAATAGCTGTACAGCCTTAGTTCCCCTTGCAACCATAATTAATTTATAAATAACATACCATACAAGGAGAATATCAACAGCTATGCCGAGGTAATGTAATACTGGTATGTCCTCATATCCCATTCACTCGTCCTCCATGAGTTTCACTCTTTATATGTAGAAAAAGCACAATCAAAATAAGGATATTAGATAGCAAATAGCTTTATTATCTAATGAATTATTTCTTCCTGTACTATATTTTAAATTACATGCATCTTATTATATCATTAGTAAAATAAAAAAGTAAAAAAGGCCACCAAATGATGACCTGGATTTTTAGCTAAAAACATTTATGACATCTTTAGAAATTGATTTTATATGGTACCATAACCACTCAAACATCTCATCAACTTCCTCAATATCCCCTGTCACTTGCCCTGCTGAGGCTAAATATTTTTCTCCGTTTATAACTGTTACGTCTCCTTCAATTTTCCCCTCGATCAAGAGAGTTCCATTTTTAACAGTTACATCTCCCTTAACAACCTCTCCTTCAGGGACAGTCACTTTGCTATTCTCTACCACAAGATTAGATTGTTTTGAAACACTAAAGTGTTTATCTTCGTTCCATGCTGAAAACAAACTACCAGTCATCAGAAGGACAAACAATGAAGCTGCTGCCAATAATGGATGACCCTTTAACCAGCGATTCCAAGAAACTCTTTTCTTCTCTTTAGGAAGTTTGTTCATTACAGCCTGTGTAAAATCCATCGGAGCTTCAATATGGGATGTACTTTGAACAAGGGCAACAGCCTTTTCAAGCTCATGGAAATGTTGTGAGCAATCTTTACAAGTGTGTAAATGTTCTTTTAGCTTCTCTTCCTCTACACTAGTTAGCTCTTGATCCATGTATCTATGCAAAAGCTGAACATTTTCTGAAGAACAGCTCATATATCTCACCTCATTATAAATGCCTTAATTGCTTCCTTAATGCTTCTCGTCCTCTATGAATCCTCGTTTTCACTGTCCCTACTGGAATATCTAATATATCGCTAATCTCCTTAAGTGGAAGCTCATCAATATATTTAAGGACGATAACAGTACGATATTTATCAGGAAGCTTTAAGATTTCATTTTGTATCGTATTTTGAAGCTCCATTGTTTCAAGTTCATCTTCTGGTAAAACTACATCTGCTGCAACTTGCGAATACATTGTTAAGCCATCAGTACCAGACACTTCTGCATCTAAATAATAATCAGGCTTCTTTTTTCGTATTCTGTCAATTGAAAGGTTTGTTGCAATTCTGTATAACCAAGTAGAAAACTTTTTATTCATATCATAAGTATGAATATTAACATATGCACGAATAAAAGCCTCCTGAGCAATGTCCTCTGCCTCATGTGCATTACCAAGCATCCGATAGCATAATTGGTAGATTTTATCTTTATAAAGATCTACAATTTCAGCAAATGCATTCTGGTCGCCTTTTCTTACCTGTTTAATTCGTTTCTTTACTAACGTTTCCATTTTCCATACCTCCGCACTCTGCGGGTCTCTTTATATACGTTTAGAAATTCATTTGGTTTCAATATTTTTTTATTTTTTTCAATCTGTTTTAGTACAGTTTATATTAAACAAAGAAATGTTCATTTCCCAATTTGTTTTAAAATGTCTTTTATTAAAAAATATCGAATAGTTCCATTTTAGCAAATTTTGGTGTATATAGGGAACCTTTTTATGATAACTAAACATTATAAAGAGAAAAATGATCGGAAGAAAATTACTAAGTCAAAACACCAGAACATTATTGGTAGACATAGTATATGAAAGAATACTTATTCATTTGCATTTCATCAAAATATTTAAAGACAAATAAAAAAACCATAAACTATCATTATGGTTTGAATGTCATGTTGTAATTAAATTTAATTATGGTGGAGCCTAGCGGGATCGAACCGCTGACCTCCTGCGTGCAAAGCAGGCGCTCTCCCAGCTGAGCTAAGGCCCCGATATTAAGAAGTAGTTTTTGGAGCGGAAGACGGGATTCGAACCCGCGACCCCCACCTTGGCAAGGTGGTGTTCTACCACTGAACTACTTCCGCAAAAATGAGCCATGAAGGACTCGAACCTTCGACCCTCTGATTAAAAGTCAGATGCTCTACCAACTGAGCTAATGGCTCTAAAAATGGCTGGGCTAGCTGGATTCGAACCAACGAATGACGGAGTCAAAGTCCGTTGCCTTACCACTTGGCTATAG
>NZ_CADEPK010000002.1 GCF_902829255.1 Metabacillus niabensis
GCCAGGATCAAACTCTCCAATAAAGTGTTTGACTTGCTCATTGTGTACTTAATAGTACGATTTGTTGTTTATCGAAATTAACGTTGGCACGCTTGGTTTTGTTTAGTTTTCAAAGAACATTCATTTCAACTTCTTTTCAGAAGCGACTTTATTAATATAACATCTTTCATTTAGTAAGTCAAGATGTTTTTTTAATAACTTTTATTGCTTTTTTAAATCATCCGCTGTTTGAGCGGCGATTTATAATATATCATCATTTATTTAAGAGATCAACCTCTTTTATAAACTTTTTTTCGTTTTTTTGAGAACTTCATCATTAACACGTTTAATAAATGGTTTTTTTCTTCTATTGCTTTCTTAACAAGATGTGACCGTTTATTTATTTCATCTTCCTTTAATAACTCCTGTACGATGTTGATTTCTTTTTCAATTAACATTTCAAGCTCTATTCTCTCCTTTTCTGATAACGTATAGTAAATCAAACATTCCACCTCATTAAATCATTTTTAAATCTATTTTATCTTTTTTCTTGCATTTCTAATCATTTTCACAAAAGTCCAAGCATAGACTTGTCACAAAGAAGCTCGGACGAGGAGGACTAGGATGAATCAGTTTCATGTCATTCATATGAGGAAAATTAAGCAACTTGCAATGATAATGCTTGCTGCCTTTTTTACTGCTGGAATCATATATGTAGAAACCGTATTAAACTATCCCGTATTTTCTACTTCAAGTGGCCCTAAGGCGATTTATAAAGGTGAGGAAAAAACAAAGGAGGTTGCGTTAACATTTGATATTAGTTGGGGAGATGTAAAAGCAGAGCCGATTCTCGATACTTTAAAGAAACATAACGTAAGCGCAACGTTCTTTCTCTCTGCATCATGGGCCGAAAGACACCCTGATCTTGTTAGTAGGATGGTAAAGGACGGTCACCAAATCGGAAGTATGGGATATGCATATAAAAACTATACTGATCTTGAAGCAAGCGAAGTTAATAAAGATTTACTAATGGCACAAGAGGTTTTTAAAAAACTAGGGGTTAAAAATATTTCTTTATTAAGACCACCTAGTGGAAACTTCAATCGAGAAGTACTTAATATAGCAGAAAAGCACGGTTATACAGTCATCCATTATAGTATAGATTCTAATGATTGGCAGAACCCAGGTATTGAGAACATCATTCGTAATACAACTTCTTCAATTAAAGGTGGCGACATCGTCCTTTTACATGCCTCTGACAGGGCGAAACAAACAAATAAGGCACTTCCATCTATCATTAATGAGATTAAAAACAAAGGGTTAAAAAATGTAACTGTCGAAGAATTAATATCGAACGCGGAAACAAAAACATCAGAGATAAAGTAATTAGAAAAGAGCTAGCGAGAATGTACTACACCCCAAAAGTTAGTAGAAAAATCTAACTTTTGGGGGTCACCTCAGGACTAGCTCTTTTTTGCTTGAGTGAATTTAGGGAGCATTAGGAGTTGAAAGGCATTACAAAATTGGATTGGTATTAGCATAAGAAGTAACCAATCTTCCTCATTTACTCTAAGCGCTGGAAACCACTCAATTGTAGTTACTACAACCATGAAAAATAAAGCAGGTATAAACGCTTCCTTATTCGTTGATGTTCGCTTAAAGTATGCAACAATTAGGCCAACAACTAATATGTAAATAGCTATTAACACATAAGGGATAATTGATTCATTATCCTTCGCGAATACCTGAAATCGGAAATAAACTAAATCAAATAAGACAAATGCTATTAATACAATTTGAGCTAAGTTCCACATTGAAATGGAACGAAATATTCCCAATCCAAAGCGATGTACTGTTAAATATGCGAAAAAACCCATTTGGCTAATTACGCTAAATATTAATCCGACTCCAAATAGCCAAAATAAGACTGAGATAATTTCTAAAAAATCAAATTTTATAAATAGATCCTGATAATCTGACCACCTTAATGCAAAACCAATAATCCCTGTTGATATACCGCCTACAAGTAAAGTACTTAGAAAAAAGCGTACCCAATTTCGACTTTTCACAACAATATCCTCCATAACATTACTATTATTGATTTTACCAATCCTTTTGTTAAATTGCTACATCATAAGTTTTTTCCTCGTATAAATTCGTTCATCTCATTCAAAAATATAAACTGTAAAGAAAAATTGAAAGGAGCTTGGATTAATGAAGAGATACACGCTCCTCATAATTCTTGCATTATCGCTATATGTGATGCTTTCTGGGTGTGCACCTCGCGAAGAGGCCGGATCCCAGATGGATTATGATGAAACGAAAAAAATGATGATAGACATACTCGAAACTGACGATGGCAAAAAGGCATTGCAGGAAGTCATGAAGGCTGAGGATATGCAGCAAGCGTTAATTATGGATCAAAAAACCGTGACAGAGACAATTCAAAAAACACTTACTTCTGAAGAGGGAACTAAGTTTTGGCAAAAGGTATTTGAAGACCCTAAATTCGTTGAGAGCTTTGCAAAAAGCTTACAGGAAGAGCATGAAAAAGTCATAAAGGGGTTAATGACCGATCCGGAATATCAAAAGCTTCTTATCGAGGTATTTCAAGATCCTGAGATGGAAAAAAGCTTACAAACCTCTCTAAAAAGTAAAGAATTTAGAGAGCATCTAAAAGAGGTCATTTCGGAAACTCTCGAAAGCCCATTATACAAAGCTAAAATCCAAGAAACACTATTAAAGGCTGCTGAAGAGGCAGGAAAAGGCGAAGAGAAACCCAAAGGTGATGAATAAGGTAATTTATTGATAAACAAAAAAGCGCTGAAACCAGCGCTTTTTAAACATGTAATAATTCTACCACTTGCTCAGCAATTGTCTGATATATTCTACCAGTTGAATGAGTCTCAGCATAAACTGATGGAGCAAAATCATCCTCATTCCAATCTGGTTGTTGAAGAGGTATTTTTCCTATTAGTGGTACACGAAGCTCTTCAGCTAGCTTTTCTCCACCGCCACGTCCAAAGACATACTCCTTTTCCTTCGTTATTGCACTTTCAAAGTATGCCATATTTTCAATAACTCCGATTATTTCATGGTCTGTTTTCAGTGCCATTGCTCCCGCTCTTGCCGCAACGAATGCAGCAGTAGGATGTGGAGTTGAAACGATAATCTCTTTACAGGATGGAAGCATAGAATGAATATCCAACGCTACATCACCTGTTCCTGGAGGAAGATCAAGCAAAAGAATGTCCAAATTCCCCCATTCAACTTCATGAAAGAAATTATTAAGCATTTTCCCTAACATTGGGCCTCTCCAAATAACCGGTGCATTATCCTCAACAAAAAAGCCCATTGAAATGACCTTTACCCCAAATCTGTCAACAGGGATAATTTTTTCACCTCGAACAACAGGTCGTTTTGTAATCCCCATCATATCCGGTACACTAAACCCGTAAATATCCGCATCAATTAATCCAACCCTTTTCCCTAAGCGAGCAAGAGCTACAGCAAGATTTACAGATACAGTTGATTTACCTACTCCACCTTTACCACTGGCAATTGCTAAAAAGGTCGTTTTGCTATTTGGACTTAGCAAATCTTCATTTGTTGATTGGTCTTGAAAAGCCGAAATCGTTTCTTCAGGAAGCTGATGAAAACGAAGTCCAACAGATTCCGCTCCATTTTGTTTAGCGAGTGTGACAATTTGCTGTTGTAATTGTAGCTGTTCAGCTGAATTTGGCTTTGAAATTCCGATTTTAAAACTAACATGTGCTTTTTCTTCTTTTATTTTTATTTCCTCAATTGCATTTAATTCTTCTAATGTTTTATGTAAAAAAGGCTCTTGCAGTTGTCCGATGATTTTACGTAATTCTACTTCTCCTAGCATCCTAACCACCCTTTTTGATTTCGTTTACATTCAGTATACCATAACAAAATCAATAGTTAGAGAATGAAGCCTTGAACAGAATTTATATTAATCAGGTGGGTTTTCTTCATTTGAAAAATATCTTAGGATGCCGTTATAAATTGATGCTGCTACTTCCTCTTGGTATTCTTCCGTTGACAGCATTTTTTCTTCTAACGGATTTGATAGGAAACCTACTTCTACTAAAGCACCAGGCTTTTCAACCTTATTAAGCAGATATATCCCATTTATCGGTTTTGCTACTCGTTCTGTGTTCTCCAGATTTCTCCGTAGTTCATCTTGGATAAATTTCGCGACGTTTTCATTTTCAACGAATTTTCCATGATAGAATGTTTGAGCACCGCTCCATTTAGCAGAAGGTATAGCATTTAGATGGATACTAAGAAAAAGTTCAGCCTCTGATTCATTTATAATTTCAACCCGTTTTTTTAAGTCCTCTACTTTCCGTCTGCTATATCCGGACGTATCCTTATCAGCTAAGTCAACATCCTCTTCTCTTGTCATCAAAACAAGCGCACCTTGCTCTTGAAGATAATCCCTTAACTTTAAAGAGATACTAAGAGCAATATCCTTTTCTTGCAACGTGCTCCCAACAGCTCCACCATCAGGACCGCCATGTCCAGGATCTAAATAAATAACCTTCCCTGTAAGGGGCAAATTCCATGATTCCCATGAATTATTATCGGAAAATTGCCATTGAAATAGGAAAAGCAACAATATAAAACCAGCTAAAAAGCCAAACCATTTCATTTTCTTTTTCATACTTTCCCCTCCTGCTCGTCCTCATTTCAATATATGGGACAATCAGGAGGAATATGATAATCAAAATAGAGGATTTTTCTAATGAAGTCTTAACTTATATCGCTTCTCACCCTTAATAAAACCTTCCTGCCAAAACGTATGGATATAATGCTCACTCGCTATATATAATTCATCATATGAGACATCGTTTATCTTAACTTTCCCCCAATTAAGAAAGTAATCATAAAATTCATCAATTAACCGTTTTTCTTCATGCTGGCATCTTTTATTAGCAGCATCCATTGTCTCTCCATAATAGCCAAAACGACTGTATTTAGCCCCTAACAAAAAGGCTTCAATTGCATAATCTACACATGCTTCTTCTATTATTTTTTTCCTGGCATTGTCGATCATTTTACCGAAGCAAAAGTTCATTTGATGTTTTATTTCTGTTAAAGAAAGCTCCCTAAGCATTTTTTTCTCATATTTCAATTCCTTTTGATATCGCTTTTGTTTAATCGAAATAACGTCACTCATATCGAAAGCCTCCTTATATGTATTGTTCATCCCTCCTGACATATCATTCGAGAAATCTCTTCCAATTTTCTTAGCTATTATTATCTAAACAAACAAAAAAGAGCATCAAAATCGATGCTCTTTTTATCCTTTTAATGGTTTACAGCTTTTTTCAATCCATCTGGTTTTGTATGGACAGCTATTCGTTCCATTAGCTTATTGCTTTCCGCATTTAAGCCACTTAAGTTCACTTTAACCCCATTTTGATGGTACTTTATGACGACCTTATCAATAGCACCAACTGCTGAATCATCCCATAAGTGCGCTTGTGATAAGTCCAAATCAATTTCCTTTACATCCTCTTTATAATCAAAGCTATCAACAAAGTCAGTAACAGATGCAAAGAACAATTGACCAGATACTTTGTATACCTTTTTCGATGCACCAGCTGATGAAATGCTCGTTACTTTCACCTTCGATATTTTAGCAGCAAAGAAAATCGCACTCATGATAATCCCAACAAGAACACCTTTAGATAGGTCATGTGTCATAACAACTGTAACAATAGTCGTAATCATAACTAAAGTATCTGTTAATGGTACTTTGTGAAGGGTCTTTAAAGCAGACCAGTCAAACGTTCCAATCGAAACCATAAACATAACTCCAACAAGTGCTGCCATTGGAATTTGAACTAAAATATCATTTAAAGCAATAATAAGAACTAATAAAAATCCTCCCGCGACAAATGTAGACAATCGGCCTCTCCCACCAGATTTTACATTAATAACAGATTGGCCAATCATCGCACATCCAGCCATTCCACCGAATAAGCCAGAAACAATATTAGCAATCCCTTGTCCACGTGCTTCTTTATTTTTATCGCTTTCCGTATCAGTCATATCGTCAACAATTGAAGCTGTTAATAATGATTCAACAAGCCCAACAATCGCAATAGATAATGAATACGGGAAAATGATTTGTAATGTTTCAAAGTTTAAAGGAACATCCGGAAATAAAAACACTGGTAACTGCTGAGTTAATTCGCCCATATCCCCCACTGTTCGTACATCACTGCCTGTCAAAACCGCAATGATGGTCATGACAACAATTGCAACTAATGGAGCCGGCACCACTTTGGTAAACCGCGGTAAAATATATATTATAGCAAGGGCTCCTGCTACCATTGCATACATTTCCCATGATTCACCCTTAAAATGAGGCAATTGTGCGGTAAGGATAAGAATTGCTAATGCATTCACGAAGCCAGTCATGACGGATCGGGGAACAAATTTCATTAATTTGCCCAGCTTCAAGATTCCCATAATGATTTGTAGAACACCTGTTAATAGTGTTGCAGCAAGAAGATATTGCAAACCATATTCCGAAACTAATGACCCCATTAACAGTGCGGTTGCTCCTGTTGCTGCCGAAATCATTCCAGGTCGACCACCGACAAAAGCTATTGTTACTGCGATGCAAAATGAAGCATATAATCCTACCATTGGATCTACACCAGCAATTAAGGAAAACGCAATTGCTTCAGGAATTAACGCAAGGGCTACAACAATTCCCGCTAATATATCTCCCTTGATATTGCCAAACCATGAATATTTAATTGTACTTAAATTCAAAATGACACCTCTTCCATTAATTTTAGTTGTGACTTTCAACTCTCATGAAAGTCGGGTCCGTTCATAACAAGTGAATTATATAGAGATTTGCCGTTTTTGTGAAACTACATGTAAACGTCATCAATCAATAATTGCTCTTATATGCTCTTCAATACTATCTCTATCATTGAAATCAAAAAAACAATAAAATTCCCTTTCCTAATTAATCCAAACTACTTTTCAGTTAATAGAAAGAGAAACAATGATGTTTAAGGAAATACAGGTTGCCGGAGACAGTGTCTCACATTTATGGAGGCATCTCGCTTTGAGGTTATGCTATCAATAGCGTTCATGATAAGTACAGACTAGCTTCTTTATTTTACTTAATAAATTTCAAGACTATCACTATTGTGAAAAAGTATGAATTTCTCCAATTACTACCCGTTATTATGTAAGTCCTTGATAAAAATGTATCTTCATCACCTTTCTCAGATATCATCTTTGATTTTTTATAAAATTTCATTATTTCCCTTTCATTCTAGCTCTCCATGACCATTAAATGTGCTAGATAATTAAATTTACATTACTATAGCCTTGCCGTATCATATAGTAAAACACTGTTTCATTATTATTCTCCTATCAAATCATTATGTTAAAAGAGGTAGATTATATATGTCTAATGTTCAATCACTGGAACGAGCTTTAACAATATTGAACAAGCTTTCTGAATATCCAGAAGGTATGCAAATTACCCGTTTATCAGAGCAACTTGGATTAACGAAAAGCACGATCCATCGAATGCTAGCAACTTTATCAAGCATGAATTATGTTATTAAGGATGATAAAACAGACAGATATAAGCTCGGGTATCAAATATTGTTTCTCTCAAGGAATTTATTAAATAATACAAATATCATAAGCATCGCAAAGCCATATTTAGAAAAATTATGTCAAGAAGTCAATGAAACGGTTCATCTATGTATTGAGGACCGTGGTGAGGTAGTTTACATCGATAAAATCGAAAGTAACCAAACAGTCAGAATGTATTCTCGTATCGGCAGTCGTGCTCCACTGTATTGTACAGCAGTAGGAAAAATTTTATTTTCGGGGATGAAAGAGGATAAAAAGAATGAACTGATTTCAAATATGACGTTCATTCCAAAAACATCTACGACTATCACCTCTAAGGAAGAATTTCTAGGGGAAATTAAAAACGTTCAAAACAAAGGATATGCTTTAGATAATTGTGAAAATGAGGCCGTTCTTCGCTGTATTGCATCTCCAATCTATGATCACGATGGAGAAATCATTGCAAGCTTCAGTATCTCTGGCCCAAATAATCGAATGACCACTGATTTTATTGAAGAGTCTTTAGTAGATAAAATGAAACAGTACAGTATTGATATTTCAAGAAATCTCGGATATCGCGGTTAATAACGGACTATTTTAAAAAAAACGATGTTAAACATGCTGTTGATTTCCGTTTCAGGCATCCGCTTTCCAAGGGGGTTCGGGAATTTCTCGGCAAAAGGACTGTGGATCTCCTATAACCTTTAACATAGGAAAATAAAAAAAGGAGAGAAAACAAGCTTCTTGTTTTCTCTCCTCAAGTATATTCTAGGAATTAGCTACTGATCCTTTTGCAATTACCTCAAGCTTTTCCCTATCAGGCAAACCATCATTGTCTCCAGGTGACATAACAGCTAGAGCACCAATAATCGTTCCACGTCTTACTGCTTCTTTTATAGGTAACCCCTCTAGAATTCCACTAACAACACCAACCGCAAAGCCATCCCCAGCACCTACAGTATCGACTACTTTTTTTACAGGATACCCCTCGGTATAAAATTGTTCTCCATCTGAACTTGTAAAAGCACCTTTTGCACCTAATTTAATGACAACAGTTTTAACCCCTGCTGCATGATAAAATTCAGCAATTTCACGCTCATTTTGTTTCCCAGTTAATAGTTTTCCCTCGTCGATTCCCGGTAGAACAATATCTGCCTGAAATGCAAGGTCATTGATTACATGTGCCATCGTTTCCTCGCTATCCCAAAGGCCAGGTCGCAAATTCGTGTCAAAGGAAATTTGTATACCTTTTGCTTTAGCTTCTTTTATTAGCTCGTAAATCATATTGCGGCAGCTTCCAGATAATGCGGGAGGTATTCCGGTTAAATGCAGATGATCAAATTCATCCCACTTTATATTTGCTAGCTTTTCAACATCCATATGAGAAGCAGCTGAATGTTTTCGAGCTGAATGTACCTCCGGATCTCCACTTGCTACCTTTTGCTTCCACTGCATTCCTGTTCCATAATTTGATTCAAACGTGACAAGTGATGTATCTATTTTATTTTGATCAAGAAATTTTTTTATATATTTTCCAAAGGGATCTAATCCCACTTGTGAAATATATGTTACTTGATGTTCTAATCGCGACATCCCAATAGAAAAATTAACCTCTGCACCTGCTACAAAACGACTATAATGCTCAACATCCTCCAATGGTCCTTCCTTTTCTGCTACAAATAAAGCCATCGGTTCCCCTACAGTTAAAATTTTACTCACCTTAAAAATCCCCTCCCGAATGTTGTCATAAAGAATATTGTCATGCAAAACTATAAAACAGTAGCGTTATTTTCATCCTTTATAACAGGCTTTTTATTTTTCTTATCCATATGCTTTGACCAATATGCTGTTAAAATTGGTACTAATATCGATGTAACAATGACAGCTGCAGCAACTAACGCAGTAGCTGACTGTGCCTCTGGAAGAAATTCAGGTTTAATTTCAGCGATAATCATTGGATTTGCTACTGCTGCACCAGCTGTACTTGATGCCGCAATCCCTGCTGTACCGTTTCCTCCCCCAATAAATTTATCTGCAAGCATCAATGGTATTCCTGTTACAATAATCACTAGAATGCCAAGAATGATTCCTAAAAGACCCGTTTGTGCAATAACAGTTAAATCAATTGTGTTACCTAAAGCGAATCCGAAGAAAGGAATCATCGTATGTGTTGCCTTACTAAAGAAATTACGAAAATCTTGATCTAAGTTTCCAAGAATAAATCCAACCACAAATGGAAGCACAGCACCGACAAATGCCTGTGGTTCAAATGCAGCTAACCCCGTTGTTCCGAGAATTAACATCGTTACTAATGGTCCTGATTCTAGCGACATTAAAACAAATGCACCCGCTTCTTCTTTTGTTCCATACTGTTGCATAATAGAAGCATATAAACCACCATTTGTCATATCCATCATAGACACTAGTGCAAGAACTGATAATCCAGCAAAGAAGCCTGATTGAATACCACCATCAGGAATAAACAGAGACGCTACAATTGCCACCAACCAGGCAACTGCTATTTTCGTCAATACAAGCGTTCCGGATTTTCTTAATACTGTACCAGTTGCTTTAATATTAATTCCTGCTCCCATACAGAAAAACCAGACAGCTAGTATCGGTACAGTTCCAGTCATCAATCCATTTGTAAATGAACCGAAATACTCCCCTGATTCTGGAGCAAGTGTACGAATAATAGCTCCAAGAAACAATGGAACGAGCATTAGACCCCCAGGGATCTTTTCAATCGTCTTCATAATCTTCATAAATATCTACCTTACCTTTCAAATTAAAATGTGTAATTTCAAGGCTTAATTAGATAGAGTTGACTTTTCATGCTGCTCATGCGTTCTTTATCTATTATGAAATCAAAGGAAGTTTTCTTATTCTTTAGGCGTCTTCTATATTGACCCCGATTTTTGGATTTATTTTAACCTAGCGTAATTGTTCAATTGATACGGCATCCATATCATTATAGGTTTTGTTTTCTCCTGCCATTGCCCAAATAAATGTATAACTACTCGTTGCACTTCCACAGTGAATTGACCAAGGAGGTGAAATAACGGCTTCTTCATTTTTCATGACGATATGTCTTGTTTCTGTTGGCTCTCCCATCAAATGAAACATTCTTGATTGTTCATCTAAATCGATATAGAGATATACCTCCATACGGCGATTATGTGTATGAGTTGGCATTGAGTTCCATACACTGCCAGTATTTAATTGTGTCATTCCCATCACAACCTGGCAGCTTTGGATTCCTTCATTATGTATCATTCTCCTAATCACACGATCATTGGCATTTTCAAGTGAACCTAATCGATCTCCTTCAACGTCCTTAAATGCAACGTGCTGAGTTGGATATTCCTTATGTGCTGGTGCTGAAAACAAATAGAATTTTGCTGGATTTTCAGATCCTTCACTAGTAAACAATAATTCCCTTTTACCCAACCCAACGTATAGGCAATCCTTATTTTCCATTTGATACTGCTCACCATCTACAGAAATGCTCCCAGGACCACCTACATTAAAGATCCCAACCTCTCTTCTCTCTAAAAAGTAATCTGCTTTAATTTCATCATAGCCTTCTAAAGAGATTGCTTCTGTAGTTGGTGTAATCCCACCAATGATTGCTCTATCTTCCATCGTATAAACAAGCTTTATTTCATTTGGTACAAACAATTCCTCAATGAGATAATGCTTGCGTATATCCTCTGTCGTAAATGCCTTTACTTGCTCTGGATGTGTTGAATATCTTATTTCCATAATCTCCATCTCCCTTATATTGTCTTTTTAAATTAAGCGTTTTCATTCACTGGTGAATAACAACAATCCGTAAAACAACTTTAGATTAGACTCAAAATTTAACATTCAACAACAACTTGTTCCACATCGTGGTATGGTGTTCCATAAAATAATTATAGCGTTTTCACAAGCGAATTACTAGATAAAAATTGACAAAAATAATGGTGAATTGTTTTTTCATAAAAAAATAAGACTACTTAAGTAGCCTCTCCTAAACAAAATTAATAGGCATTTATCATACAATAGATAGTAGTAGAGCTAATATAGTGGAGAAAAGGGAAAGTAACAGTGGAATTTATTTTGTTAAATATAATTAGCTTCTGAAAACATGAAAAAAGTGAAATCCACCGTTGATTTCACTTTTTTCATGTTTTTGAGGAATATGCTGCGTTAAACCTCTTGACGCATAGCGGGGGTTGCACCAGTTCCTTTATATTATTATGATATTACTTTCCCAGTCATGTCCTCATAATCATTACACATGATTTCCCATGATTTTTCGATATCTTCATCTAATCCAAATAAACCGCTACGACCTACGATATAAATATCAGGGCCGGCTTCATCAATTCTTTTAAATGTTTTTCGACTAGATGATCCATCCATCTCAATAACATATTGATATCCCTTTTCTTCTCGTAGTTCCCTTAACGCTACAATTTTATCTAAGGTGCTTTCGATAAAACGTTGCCCAGCAAACCCTGGATCCACTGTCATAATTGTAATTTTATCTACTAATTCAATATAAGGAAAAATCGTTTCAATAGGTGTTTCTGGATTTAATACTACTCCTGCTTTTAATCCAGCATCATGTATTTGATCAATTAATCGAAAAGCCAAACCATCAAGTACTTCTGCATGCATACAAATCCATTCGCACTTTAAATCAATTAATTGTTGAACCCAGAAACTTGGATCCGTTACCATAAGATGGGCGGACATTGGTAAATCACTTATTTTTCGCACTTCTTCGATAAACCAAGGCGATAAAGTAATATTGGGAACATAATGCCCATCCATAATATCAATATGATAAGAGTCTACATGATTGTTTAAAAAAGTAATTTGTTCTTTAAACTTATCTAAGTCCATTGTCATCAATGATGGTGAAAATTCTACTTTTCTCATAATCTGTTTATCCTCCACAAAACCGTTATTTTCTTTTGAAATAATAGTAGGGCTTGTCGTCACCCCATCCACTAGCTCTGAAGTATTGTTCCGCTTACATTTTCTGCCTCTACACATTTCATTTCACTTGCATTTTGCTTAAATAATTTGAATATCATCTAAATCAATGTCTTCCTCTTCTACTTCTACTCGCTCATCTTCTTGACTGACATTTTTCTTAAGCAATGCCAAAGCTACCCCTGTTACAAGAGCATTCACTAATATGGCTACAGCTCCCGTCCATGGTTGAGACATCGTTGGTAACATCAATACGCCACCAAATGGGACAGTTGCATCTGCTCCTAACACCATCGTTACGGCTCCACCTGCTGCTCCACCAATCGCTACTGCCGTTACACAACGTACAATATCATTCATAACAATCGGAATAACACCTTCAACAATATTAACAACACCCATTGGAACTGCCGATTTCAATGCCTCAGTTTCTACTGGTGTATAGATGTTTTTTCCAAACATTTTTGCTATAAAGTAAGCTAACCCAAATCCAATAGGTGTTGCTGTATTTACTAATTGTAAAGCAGTAATAGGTCCATTAATTCCTTCTGCCTGTATTGTCAATACAAAGGCAAATACAGTTTTGTTAATAGGCCCACCAAAATCAATCCCACTCAATAAACCTATAATTGCACCAAATACTAACAATGAAGAAGACCCTAAACCGTTCAATGCATTTGTTAATAGAGATGTAAAAGCAGCGACCGGGATACCGATAATGTAAACCATGATTAACCCACCAATAATAGAGGTCAAAAATGGAATAATTAAAGTTGGCATTAATCCTTTAGCCCAGCTTGGAACTTTAACATGTTTTAAAACAGCTACAGCAAGATAACCCGATAAGTATCCTCCTAAAATCCCACCAATGAATCCAGCACCAATTGCATTAGCAGTTAAACCAATTATAAAACCTGGAGCGATCCCTGGTTTTCCTGCAATTGAATAAGAAATCCCTGTAGAAATAACGACAGGTAGTAAACCTAAGCCAGCCCCACCCATGGTTGCTAAAGCATCCCAAATGGAAAACTCACCTTGTACTAATGTACCTTGACTAGTACCTCCAAAAGCCATACCAATTGCGATTAAAAAACCTGCACCACAAACAATTGGAATCAAATATGAAATTGCAGTCAATAAATGACCTTTAAGATTTAAATTTTTTATTTTACTCATCTTTACCCCCCCTATTACTAAAAGTCTTTTTAATTACATAAAGCATCTTTCACGTCTTCTGCATCCTTCGACTTTAGCATTTTCTCAACGACTTCATCGTTTCCTAATTTTCTTGCAAATAGTGATAATAATTTTAGATGTTGTTGTGATCCATCATTTTCTTTTCCTACAGCAAAAAGAATGATTCCCTTTACACCTTTCCCATCGAGCGTCTCCCAAGGGATTTCTTCCTGTGTAATCCCAATCGCTACTCCTATTTTTTTTACAGAATGACTATTACCATGAGGAATCGCAATATAATTCCCGATTCCAGTTTGTCCGACTGCTTCCCTAGCATAGATATCTTTTAAAAACCCTTTAATATCTGTAATGTATTCATTTTGGAGCAATACCTCTGCTAATTCTTGGATGGCTTCTTCCTTGCTTTTAACATTTATGTTGGTTTTGATTGTATTTATATCGACAATATCTTTTACTTCCATCATATTCCCCTCCTATTTTTGATGGCTTAAATTATTTCTTTTGGTTTACAACTTCTACCGCTTTTTCAATTAATTTATTTGGTGATTTTACAGCTATTTCTGTTGACACTTGGATGATTCTTTTCCCTTCAAAACGTTCTCTTCCCGCGATTTTAACATCTACGGCTAAGATAACGATGTCTGCTTCATCGATCTGTTTTTGAGACAGTTCATTCTCTGTGCCAATCGTTCCTTGTGTTTCAATATGAATTTCATGGCCTGCTTTCTTTCCGGCATTCTCTAGTTTCTCCTGTGCGATATATGTGTGTGCAATCCCAACTGTGCATGCAGCAACTCCTACTATTTTCATTATTTTTCCTCCTGATTTTTTAAAATTTCTTTAATAAAGCTTTCTTTTTCACGGCTATTCAATAATCGGGTTAAATACTCTTCATCTGCTAAAGAGCGGGTGAATAAGGCTATTTCCTTCTTTATTTGAACGCTTTCATTTTCCTTTAATAAAATAACTATCAATAAATGGATATCCTTTGTCTGGCAATCCCATGATCGGATTGGACTTGCTAACCGAATCAATAGAATTTGACTCTTCTTTATTTGATTACTTTCGATATGAGGCAATAACACATGTTCAGCAATTAAAGTGCTGCCTACTTTTTCTCTTTCATTTAATTGATTGATAACTTCCGCTTTTTGCGAAGGATTATCCTGACATACGATTTCAGAAATAAAAGAGTGTACTTCTTCTTTTGTTTTTAAGACACAATTAAAATAAACTTGATAGATTGAATTAATCTCCATGATAAATTTCCTCTATCTTTCCCTGAAGTCTTTTCTGATCATCAATTGTAAACATCGCACTTACTAATAAATAAGGAATCGGTACGTCTTCCTTAATATGAACAGTACTCAGGATCAATTCAGCATCTGAGTATTTCTCTTTTATCATTTTTATATTTCGTGATGCTACTACATCAACTATTTCTAACTCGGGAAATTTCTTTGAAACTTTTGCTTTTAAAAGCTCTGAAGTTCCAATTCCTGTCGTACACATGATTAGTGTTTTTATTGGGCGTTGATATTGGCCCGTTTCAATTGCTTTTGCAAAATAGAGGGTGATAAACCCATTTTCATCGTCATTTATAGCTGGTAAGTTGAATTTTTCACCTACCAATTCAGATACGTTTGTTACACCGAAAAATACTTCTTCATACGTTACCTTAATCTGACTTAACAAGCTGTTATTCACTCGAATTTTATGCTCCAATCGATTAAGCATCGGCTTAATATGGTTGGCTAAATCGATAAAAATGGATTGACTGTCTATATCAATTCCTAAACTAGTACTCATCCCGTCAATATATGCTTTCGTCACTTGGATAACTTTTGATGAAAAAGTCGAAGTTTTAACAAGAGATCCCTGCATTCTTGATGACACTAAATACTGATAAAGAAAGTAAATCTCAATATCTGGCAATGAACTGTTCAAATACTTTTCAATATTATGGACAATATCTTTTGCAACCGGATATAAAATATCTCTTTTCATATTTTCCATTTCTTCAATCGAAATCTTATCGGTAAACAGCCTAGTAGGAACTTTTCTTGAGCGACTTAGTAGTATATACAGATGCGAGAAAATGTTTACATTATATGGATAGGGAATTGTTATATCTAAATCCTCTTCAATCTTTCTTAGTTGATCCAATATAAACAAAACATCGTACTGATTAAAACTAAGTTCTTGATTCCTTTTTAAATCATCGATATCAATCGTATTAAAGATTTCAATAATATCTTTAATGGCCTTCCGAATATTAACTTCATCCCCTTGTATGGCAAGTGTTCTATTTTTTCGCTCCAGAACTAAATTGTACTTTTTAAGCTCTTCGCTCATTATCTGTTCGTCATTAAAAGCAACGGAGTCTCCTACATGATAATGACTGAATAAGTGGTAAACATTTATAGGTTTAGGCGAAGACAACAATAGTTCTTCCATAATTCGTTTACGTCTCTCGTTAGGGGAAAATTGTATTTCTTTGTATTTATTATTGTTTTTTTGATAATTAATAAATTTTTCGTAATCGAGTTTATACCCTCTCCCCCTTTCAGATATAATTAAAGGGCTGTCCACGTACTCGTTGTTAATTTTATTTATTAAACGATATACTGTTTTTTGAGAAACATTTAGTACTTCTAGGAGATCCTTTGAAGTAACATAACCTTGATTTTTTGAAAGAAACAGTAACAAATCTTGTTCACGGTTACAATTTGAACTCATCTCCATGCCTCCCTGATAAAATACTAACACACAATATAAAAGACAATTCGCTGAAAAATGACCGTTGCAACGGTCACTTTTTTTTAGACATTCTATAAGGCGTTTCTAAAATCGACACTCTCTATTAAAACGTTAATAGAGGCAAGGACAATTTCCCTTGCCTCCCTCAATAGGAAAATCACTGAGAAGATGATGAAAAACTTATATTTTGTATTAATGATATGAAACCTTCTGTAAAGCTACAAAGATAGCCGCGCAACGATGCTGCGCCTCTATCTTGGTGGTCTTATTATGCTTATTTATGGTTTCCATATAAAACTATTCTTTCGGGTCGTAAAACTTCATTATATGGAGTGACACATTGTTCTTTTAGCAACGTTTCATCTTAAAGCTGTATTATTTTCCCACTTTCTAATTTACTTCTACATTCTTTCAATATTTGTTTCTTGGTATAATCATCAGTATTAGAAAATAACCCCTGGGGCAAAGAGCTTCAGGAACGATTAAGGCATTCTGGTATTGAAAAGACAATGAACATATATACACATGTTACTAACCTTTTAGAAGAACAAACGCACAAAATTTTCAAAAGTACATTTAGCTATGAAATGTGGCCGTGTGGTTAATATCGTGTCCTCGGGTCAAAAACTATTTTCGCAAATAAAAAAGACCCTTTCCACATAAGTGAAAAGAGTCTTTGAAACGCCAGTAATTAACGTTTTGAGAATTGAGGTGCAAGACGAGCGCCTTTAAGACCGTATTTTTTACGATCATTTTAGCTATGCAAACTTCCCCTCAGCCAAGGACGAGGGCGATAGGGACCAATCGGAATTTGAATTAGGCTGGTCTTTCCTTGTTGATCTATTTTATAGAGTTTATCGCTCAATTTCGCATCAAATCCAAGAAGCGGGTGCCCTCCCATCCCGAGAGCTGATGCAACCAAAAGCAATCGTTGCACAAGCATGCCTGCTTCCATCTGTTGGATTCGGTAGCCCCTATATCCTAGTTCCTTTTTATAGAATTCCTTGTCACCAACCACATGCAGGCAAAGTGGTACTTGAAGCAAATTCACATTATCCAGAGACATTCCAGTCTGCAAATGGAGTCGATGGTCACCTGGGCATATTTCTCTTAATGAGTGCTCTGTGCTGTCATAATAGTAAGTCCCATTTGAAATACCCTCGACATTATATAAACAGCTGTAGATTGTTACACGCGGGACATTCCTCCTATATGCTTCATCCAAATCATTTCTGTATGAAAAAGAAGCCATTGCTTCTTGAAGAAGGGTGGCCAGTTGGTGTTGACTCACTTTCCCCAAAACAAAATCCATATCAGGAGAAAATCGGTTTCCACATGCCTCGGCAAGATCATAAGACAGAGAATTTAGATGAGGCAATGCCACAGTTGAATCCTCACGTTCCGCAATTTCACTCCCCTTAATCACCCGAAATGACCATGTGGAATCCAGCTTAGAAGCTTCGTTCATCGCAGTTATCATCGGACATTCTTTGACACTAAGTGACCGCTCGAAATGTTCTGGTTGAATCGCTGGCAACTCCTGTCTCAATTCCTCCGATATAATATTTCTGTATAGGTCCCTTCCGTTAGTAGACCAGATGGTGGCTTCCACAGATAATGGGATTACACTATATACGCTCTCCTCCTGTTCGGATAGTCCAAGCAGATGATTGATTGCGGAATCAAGAAATTGAAAATATACACCTGAGGCGAAGCCAAACCGTTTCGCTACCTCCATTAACTGTCCAATTAGCACACCAGCATCCAATCCTTGGAGTCGATACGCAAAGTTGTTGTATTTAAAGAAATTTTTCCAGAACATTGTTGACACAAAGATAGTACCAAAACACGAGGAGATGTCACACCGATTGCCCAGAGCCCTGGTTAAATAGGAATCGAAATTCCCCTCCCGTAGCAATACCAGACTATGGTGTGCTACATCATAATGGTAGACTCCATCAGGAAGTCCCTTTATCTTCAAATACAAATACAATTCGTTAGGGTACAACGCTCCACCAGAAGGCGCAAACCGCCTATATGACTGCAAAGGGTAGAAATCTTTTTCTTTGGAATCTATTGGAAAGACTGATTGGCTCAATTGAGTAAAACCGAATACATACCAGAGAAAATGACCGACTCTATTAAGGTCCAAACTTCCGGGAGGTTCTCCTTCAGTAAGCGTCAATGGTACTTCCGTGGACAATGGAACAACCGGTAAACCACGGTAAAGTTTATATGCAAGCGGTGCATCGTCCCAATCCGTTTCCCAGTTCGGCTGATTTGCCTTATCAATATCAAAATGCAGATTGTACAGAAACTCTTCCAGACTCATCTTCTACCTCCTAATCACCGCTTAAGGAAACGGATGCGGATGTGGATTGATTTGTTCTGGTGTCAATAGTTTATTCGTATACCCAAGCTCCATAGGGACTCGGAATACCCTCTCAAGCCCTGTCAGGCGGGTAAGGTGATGCCCGAATGTCATCGGTAGCATCCCCGGAATCAGCACTTTTACACAATACAATCCGTTTCGTCTCGTTTCCGGTGTCGTCTGGTCTACTATAATTACATCAAGGTTTAACTGACAGAACACCTTAAGGATGTCTTGCAAATCATCGGTAAGATCCATGTGATTCGACTTCCACTTAAACTCTTCTTTAAAAGTTCGCATTGGGCCATTGTCGTCAAGCAAAAAGCTTAAGCGCTCTTCTGCTTGCGGCAAACCGTACAACATACCGTGGTCATCCATCTGCCGTACCAGGGAAGAATCATGCAGCATTCTTTCATACTCCTCCCGGTTCGCCTCAAATTTTTCATCTAGGTTTAGCATCATGCCAGCAAGCTCATGAACCGCGCTTTTCACCGCCCGTACCGGATCCAGATGAGCTCCGGCCGCACAGATGAGATTCAATCCCTTTCCTTTTCTGTTTTTAGCCATTGCCCAAATACTCGGAATACCATGTTCCATCGTGGAGTTATACAAATACAAATCATACCCAGCGACCGCTCGCATCCGTTCGACCATTAATTCCAACTCCTGGTCGTCAGCTGTAAAAGGATCCAGTCGTGGAAGGTTCAGCTTTGCGTACCAAGTCATCAGGAATGAATCACGCTCGACCACCTCCATAATTCCATAGAAAATGGCCTCTTCTAAACTTCCTCCTAGCGCACATCCATTGGACGTTTCATAGATAAAACCTTGTGACCCGCATCCAACACTATAATAGGCAAGGAGCTCTGGTACCAGAATTGGACGCTCTTCTATCAACGAATAACCCCATACCCAATTAATAGAACGGTCAGGATCAAACGATTTAAATGGAAAACCAGGCTGGGCATATTGTTCCTTTGCGTGTACACCTACCCTCAATGGATTGAGAGCTTGATTTTCCAGATTACGAAAACTATCATGGATAACTGTTCGTTTGCCACGTGGCTCTAAACCACAGTGCCGCTCCAATCCCTCTAAAATGGCTGTCAACACACTTTCTTCATATGAATGCGTACGGCCAGCTGTTCCCTCGTCCCCGGTCAACATAGGCAGATTGACACTCGCATCAGCAAATGGGGGCACTAGGTCATACATTTTACTATTCAAAAGGCCAGTACGATTATCCAAATAGTCTTTAACAATAACCTTCTTCATCTCATCCAACGGACGGCAGCGAAAACTGCTGGAACTGATTTTCGGACTTGGCTGCAGTGAAATTCGGGCTAATGTCTTTGAATCATCGGGTATTCGGCTACAGAACGGACACAATGGGTTAGGCAGAAAAGAATGCCATGAGCTCTTCAAAGTTTTCAAATCAATTAGATATACCTTACCTTCCGAATAAGCCTGATGATCTCGTAATAAATTTTGTACCTCTTTCTCAATCAGGTAAGCCATTTGCAAAAGGCCAGTACTTGAAGCCCACGGGTCACGTCCCATTCCCCCAGCCACAGTCAGCCTTTGTTGTACTTCCCACATCTCTGTGCGGTCACGTCCTCCCATGAGACGTCTCATGTCCGCACATTGAGAGCAACCAGCTGCACCTGGGCGTACAAGCGGACCAACTACACCTTCTCCAAATGAAACGAAGCCTCTGAGCCAGGGAGTACCAGTCTTTCGTAATACTTCTTCCGCCTTTTGATGAAGAGAGGGTTCCCAACCATCATCCAAAAAAAGAGCCAAATCAATATTTTTTGGAACACCTTCCTCAAAATTGGACTTACGTATAACTAAATGCTGTGCAGACAGTTCTTCGCTTACACGGTCAGCCAGCATCCCTTCTCCGACAATCAACACGAAGGAACTCAATGTGAATCCTCCTCTCGCAGCAAAACACCAAACACTCCGTCTAGTTGCTCTTTAAAAATAGGTTCAATCTCTAATTCGAATATTAAGACCCGTTTTCCATTCCGTTTCAATATTTCCATGGCCCCTTGTAGAATGTCGACTTCAATCCTCTCTTCACACATAGGAATGTTAAGACTAACCGTCATCTTCTCTTCCAAAAGTACGGATGTTAGTCCACAGGCTAGCTCATTAGAAATATCCGATTTGTTTTGCACTTTCATAAGCGCATACTGCAATGCCTTCCGTAACGCCATTGTTATATTTAAATCGACACTGCCATACCATCCATCTTTCGTACCTACCCATACGACAGGTAAACCGAATACTTCCTTTCCTGTTCCGATAATTGGTGCGCCCTGCATCGTAGTCAGTGCCTTTAAATAGAACCGACATCTCTCGTCTTCTATAAAATGCAAATTTACTCGAGAAACAGAATAGTTCTGATTAAGTAATTGCTTGCTAAGTTCCTCCGCCAAACACTTTTGCAACCCACGGCCAACAGCTTCCACAAACGATTCACCAGCTCCAACCCCTACAATTTCATCAGGTACCACTAAACTTCCATCCACATTTTTATTTAATGGCAGGGTATTAACAATCAGACTGACCATTCGCGAAACATACATTTCAATCCCAGTTAAGCCTGCTTCTCTTCGCGCTTCCTCATGAGTCAAACCTGAACAAACAATGTCTTGCATCAACTCAGCTGGTCCCTCCGATAAAGGGTCGACTGCCTGAATGCGGCACTGAGCTAACGGAAGCTGCTTTAAATCTTCCTCCTCCCATATATGGAAGATTCCCGATTCCGCTGATGTTAACTTGTTGAAATAAAGAAGTAATTTACTTGGCTCCACTTTCTCTAAGCCTACTTGGAGACGGTTTTCTACATCTTCAACCCATTCAGCAGATATACTGTTTGTTACTAGTGGATGAGGCAAAATCGAATGCCAGTTTCCCTCCAAAGTGATCAAATCCAGAAGAAACATCCTATTCTTCTGTTCCAATCCCAAGACTCCTGTAAACTCTTTAAACAATTCAAATACAATAACATTGGCTAACAACGATCCTGGAGTAGCAGAGAAGGCAGGGAATTCCTCGTTTTTATTGATAACAGAATGATGCAAACGACGCCATGCTGTCTCCCAACACACCTCGGAATCTGGTCGAACTAATGGACCTGCTAAACCTATCTGCTGCAGGCATATTGCAGGGAGAAACATTTTCTTCTCTTCCCTGCAAGCCGTATGGATTTTTCTAAGTTCTTCCAGTTCCCCCTTCTGACTTACATATACAATTGAGTCAAAAGGCCTCACTATTTCTTGCCAACTTTCTTTCTTTTGCACAACCTCCTTAAAATCAACCTCTGGATCTATTTTTCGTGCATGTTCCACGATTTCTTTTAACCTCTTTCTATTAGTCGGAACCTCGTCTGTGATTAGCACATGGACCTCAGTCAAACCGGATTCAATCAACGAAGAAACCAATGAATTTAAAATAGGGCCAGAACCCACTGCCAGCACCTTAGCCTGACGAAAAACTTGAAAACGAGCCGCCCCAGAACCAACTAAATTGTCCACAAATTCAATTTGTGATGCATACTTTCTAAGATGATAATCCGACAATTGATGCGGAAGATCCTGGCTTAAATCTCGAACATATCCATTCGCATACAGCACCTTCGCAATTTCATATACCCGATTCCGGTATAGGTCAGGCAATCCATTAGTCAAATATCCTAACGTATGTTCCCCATTGAACATCGGTAACAACTTTTCAACCCACTGATCGATCCCACTTCCTTCTATACGGAATGAACTTAAGTTGTTTCGAAAATACACACCTCTGTTTGGTTCAGGGAGATAAAACGTATCCCTTTTTACTTTCAGACGCATCGAAGGGTTCAAATTTTCCATCTCTCTCCTCCTTACCCTTTGTGTCCATAAATGTTCAATATCACTGTCACTACCATCGTATGTACAGCAATTTGTCCGTTATGTCTTATCTCATTTGAGAAGACCCCCTGCAACAATGCAGGGGGCCTTCTCAAATAGAACATTAAACGATTAACTAACTTAGTAGCTGCCTCCACCTCCGCAGCGACCGCCACCTCCGCAACGGCCACCTCCTCCGCATCTGGAGCAATTTGAGCAACGAAAACAACTAAAGCAGTTAAAGCAGTTAAAGCATCTAAAGCAGTTAAAACAGCTAAAACAACTAAAACAACTAAAGCACCGACCAAAACCAAATCCCAAACCAGTGAATTGTCGATCCTCATCAGTATAATACTGATTAGGATCCCAAGGGACTGCCTGAGTCGCATGGAAATCGCCAACATTCAACATTTGAAGTTCATTTTGGAAATTATTCACTTTCTTTTCCTCCTCAAACAAATTAACAAAGGGTGCAGCAACTTAAAACGGAAACATCCAAGTTAAATCGAAAAAGAACTGTATTCTCGGGTTGAAACTTTGATTAAATACTTCGAATACTCCTCAACAAATTATGTAGAGTAGATGGGTATTGTTACCGATAAAAAAGCCCAATTTACCTAAACTAGAAAAACAGGGAGATTTTGTTATTGAGTAGAAAATGTGCTTTCCCATTTATCCGAATTAAAATTCACTGACAAATCAACATCTTTTTGGTTTGTTTAATTTGGATTCGCTATAAATATTAATAGTGTCAATAATTGCTGTCTCGATAGTATGTTCACCGTATATCTGAGCGCTAGAGTAACGAATGCTAACCAATACCCTTAAAAAGCAAACCGCTTCAAAATTTCATAATTTATCAAGCTATAATAATTAGCTGTCAAATGTGGTCAAAAGCACGTTTAAACATAAAAAAGACCCTTTCCACATAAGTGAAAAGAGTCTTTGAAACGCCAGTAATTAACGTTTTGAGAATTGAGGTGCACGACGAGCGCCTTTAAGACCGTATTTTTTACGTTCTTTCATACGAGCGTCACGAGTTAATAAACCTGCACGTTTAAGTGATGCACGGTATTCTGGATCTGCTTCTAATAAAGCACGAGAGATACCGTGACGGATAGCGCCTGCTTGGCCTGCATATCCACCACCTGAAACATTTACAAGAACATCGTAGCTACCTGCAGTTTCAGTTAAGTTTAATGGTTGTTTAATATCTTCGATTAAAGCAGCTGATGGGATGTAATCTTTTACATCGCGATTATTTACAACGATACGGCCTTCGCCTGGT
The DNA here is from genome assembly GCF_902829255.1 of Metabacillus niabensis. Classification (GTDB taxonomy): domain Bacteria; phylum Bacillota; class Bacilli; order Bacillales; family Bacillaceae; genus Metabacillus; species Metabacillus niabensis. The sequence goes on from NZ_CADEPK010000002.1 coordinate 24,128, forward strand.
ACTAAACGTACACGTGCTACAGAGCTTTTACGACGACCAGTACCGTAATATTGAACCTGTGCCAAATTAATAACCTCCTTTAATATTATCCGCGAAGTTCGTAAACTTCTGGTTGTTGTGCTTGGTGTGGATGTTCGCTACCAGCATATACGTGTAATTTTTTCGCCATTTGACGTCCTAATGAACCTTTTGGAAGCATACCTTTGATTGCTAATTCAAGCATTTTTTCAGGATAGTTTGTGCGCATTTCCAAAGCAGTTCTAGTTTTTAAACCACCTGGGTACATACTATGACGGTAATAAATTTTGTCAGTTAATTTTTTACCTGTTAATTCAATTTTCTCAGCATTGATGATGATTACGTGATCACCAGTGTCAACGTGTGGTGTATATGTTGGTTTATGCTTACCACGTAAGATAGATGCGATTTCACTTGAAAGACGACCTAAAGTCTTGCCAGCTGCATCTACTACGTACCATTTACGTTCGATATTTCCAGCGTTTGCCATAAACGTTGTACGCATGATATTCCCTCCTAAATTGATAACTATTTTTTATGGTTCCTATTCTATTTCATAACACGATAAGTTTCCGGGGCTTATACGTGGGGTTGAAATACATACCATCAAATATAATATAACGTATAACCTATAATGTCAAGAAAATGTTACACCTGGTTTAGTTGTCATAGTAAACTTTCCATAAATATAATCCATGCCCCGGAACAGTCTTGCCACTTAAGCTTCTGTCACGTCCTTCAATGATTGAAGGAATACTATCAGGGTCAGTTAAACCTTGTCCAACATTTAGCAAAGTACCAACTAAAATTCTTACCATATTATACAAAAAACCATTTCCTTTAAAACTAAAAATAATGTCAGTGCCTTCCTCTATTACTTGAATCGAATAGATGGTTCTCACTTTATCTTCGACTTCTGTTTTAGCCGCACAGAAGCTTGTAAAATCATGTGTACCACATAAATGCGTACATGCCCGCCTAATGGCCGTTAAATCCAGTCTAAATGGAAAATGATAGCTGTAATTTCTTTTGAATACATCGATTATTTCTCTTTGACTAATGATATATCGGTATTCTTTTGCAGTTGTATCATATCTTGCATGAAAGTCACTTGGAACATATTTTGCTTCCTGAAGTACAATATCTTCTGGTAGATAGCGATTGAGTGCATATGGCCATTTTTCCTCTGGAATGTTCATCTTTGTATCAAAATGGAAAACTTGCCCAACAGCATGCACTCCAGCATCTGTTCTTCCAGAAGCATAGATTTTAACATTTTGTCCCTTATGAAGCTTTGTCAAAGCCGATTCAATTTCCTGTTGAACTGTTCTTTTCATCGGTTGAATTTGATAGCCATGAAACTGAGTGCCGTCATAAGAAACAATACATTTTATTCTCATCATCTGCTCCTATGTCCGTAAATAAAATAAACATATTCCTAAAGCAAGAAGGGCTATTAATAATATCGTGTCTTTGTAGCCCCATTTCAACAGCCTTAGTTTTGTTCTTCCTTCTCCACCTCTATAACCCCTTGCCTCCATCGCCGTAGCGAGCTCCTCAGCACGTTTAAACGCACTTATAAAGAGAGGGACTAGCAACGGGACAACTGCCTTTATACGGTCCTTTATTGGGCCGCTAGTAAAATCTACTCCCCTGGCCATCTGTGCCTTTAATATTTTATCCGTTTCTTCTAATAACGTTGGAATAAACCTTAACGAGATAGACATCATTAGAGCTAGCTCATGTACCGGGAATTTCAGCTTCTTTAATGGAGCTAGTAAGCTTTCCATGCCGTCTGTAATTTCAATCGGTGTTGTTGTTAATGTCAATATCGTTGTCATCACGATTAAATACAAAAAACGGAGAGAAATAAAAAACCCTTGCTTAAGCCCTTCCTCATGTAGACGGAAAAAACCTAAATCTAGCAATACTCTCCCTTCCTTTGTCACAAGAATATGCAAAATAAAAGTAAACAGGATAATCCATAATACCGGCTTTAGACCTCTTAGCAAAAACCGGAAAGGCAGCTTCGTTAAAAGAACAATAATGATAGTAAAAAGACCGAGACATAAATAAGTAATAAAGTTATTTGCTAGGAAGACAATAAAAACAAAAAGAAAAATCATTAGCAGCTTTGAACGGGGGTCCTGTTTGTGAATAACAGAATTCCCAGGGACATATTTTCCAATGATAATGCTATCCATCATAAAGGTCCACCTTCCTTCAAAGAGGCCTTTATTTGCGTAACAATATCATCCATTGTGAGGGCGGTATCTCTAATTTCCATTCCCTTTTCAATTAACTTATGCTGGAACTTCACAGTTTCTGGTAGGTCGAGACCTAATGAGATTAATTTATCTGCCTTCTGAAATATTTCCTTCGGCGTTCCCTTCATCTCAATCGTCCCTTTATGCATAACGATAATTTCATCAGAGTATGTTGCCGCATCCTCCATACTATGTGTTACGAGGATAATGGTTAAGTGATGTTCCTTGTAAAGACGATAGAATAATTCCATCATCTCTTTTCTCCCTTTTGGATCCAATCCAGCAGTTGGTTCATCTAAAACGAGAACTTCTGGTCCCATCGCTAGCACGCCGGCAATAGCAACCCTGCGCATTTGCCCTCCACTTAAGTCAAAGGGGGATTTTTTAAGGATCGCTTCAGGTAATCCAACTAGCTCTAATGTTTCTCTAGCTTTTGCTAGCGCTTCTTCCTCACTCATACCAAAATTCATTGGTCCGAAGGCAATATCCTTTTCAACCGTTTCCTCAAAAAGCTGATGCTCAGGAAATTGAAAAACTATCCCGACTAGACTCCTAACAACCTTTAGCTGCTTTTGCTTCTTACCAGCCTCAATCAAATAGTCTCCTATCTGAATTGATCCCTTCGTAGGCTTTAGCAGTCCATTTAAATGCTGAAGAATCGTTGACTTCCCTGAACCTGTATGTCCGATGATCGATAGATATGTTCCCTTTTTTACTGTTAAATTCACATCGTATAGAGCTAATCTTTCAAAAGGAGTTCTAGCTTGGTAGCGATGTTCTAGATCTTTGATCGTAATGTCCATAACTCATTCACCAAGCCTTCCTCTGTAAGATGATGTTTTTGAATTGGAATGCCAGCCTCTTTTAGTTTTTTACTTAACTGAAAAGGGAATGGTAAATCTAGTCCAATTTCTACAAGTTTGTCATCCAAAAGAAAGACTTCTTCAGGTGTTCCTTCTACAAACTTTTTTCCACCGTTCATCACAATGATTCTGTCAGCCTTTGATGCCTCTTCTAAATCGTGTGTAATTGATATGACCGTTAATGAGCTTTGATTCTTTAACTCACGAACAGTTTCAATCACTTCATTTCTACCTATAGGATCTAACATCGAAGTTGCTTCATCTAAAATAATGATAGTAGGTTGGACAGCTAGAACACCCGCAATTGCTACCCTTTGTTTTTGACCCCCTGAAAGATGATGTGGTTCTCGATCGAGGAAACCATCCATTTTAACCCTTTTCGTCGCCCATTCAATCCGTCTATTCATTTCTTCACGCGGAATTGCATTATTCTCAAGTCCAAAAGCAACATCATCTTTTACTGTTGATCCAACAAACTGATTATCTGGGTTTTGAAAAACCATTCCGACCTGCTTTCGAATGTCCCATATCGTCTCTTCTGAAAGCTGGATGCCACATACATGAACACTACCGGTACTCGGAATATATAATCCATTTAAAATCCGAGCTAAGGTTGATTTACCAGAACCATTATGTCCAACAATGGCTAGCCATTCACCTTGTTTCACCTGAAATGATACATTGCTTAATGCGGGAGTTGCTTCCTGATGATAATGAAATGTTACATCTTTCACATCTATGATTGTTTGACCCATCGCTCGTCTCTCCTAGTCTCCAATTAAAAAAGCATGAGCGCCTTTGCTTTGTAACGATTTAGAAAGAAGGACAATCCATATGAGATTGTAAACATATCCAAAACCCGTTTAGTCTCATAAGGGATTGTTAAGTTACTAGTCACTAGGGCGCTATAGCTAGACACCTCTAAAGTTGTTAGCGCCTTTCTCAGCGACGTAAAAATAAGAGCAATCCATGATAAGGAAACACGAAGATCTTAAGTGATTCGCTGCTCGCTTATCGTAAAGAGGATTGTGAAGTTTATTAGTCGCTAGGCGCTATAATTAAGACACTTTATTAATTCACAACAAAGCACCTATAAAAAAAGGGCATTGAACCAGTTTAACAACTGTCACGCCCTTGAGAGTAAATAATGTAAATTAAACTAATTCAATGATAACCATTGGAGCACCGTCTCCACGACGTGGTCCAAGTTTCATGATACGAGTATATCCGCCTTGACGCTCTTCATAGCGTGGAGCGATATCACTGAATAGCTTTTCTAAAGCATATTTAGGTTTATCTTTTTCCTTACCTTCTTCAGTTGTAACAGTTACAACCTCTGCAACTTCATTACGTACATAAGAAGCTGCTTGACGGCGAGCATGAAGATCTCCGCGCTTTCCTAAAGTGATCATCTTTTCAACAACTGAACGTAATTCTTTAGCACGAGCTTCAGTTGTTTCAATACGCTCACTGATGATTAAATCAGTAGTTAAATCACGAAGCATCGCTTTACGTTGAGCACTTGTACGGCCTAATTTTCTGTATGACATCAGATGTCCCCTCCTTCGTTCTTAATGTATGTTTTTATTGTTTCTACTAAGAAACAAATTGTCTATTGAAACATACGAAAACGCTAGTTAACTTTCTAACTAGTCGTCTTTTCGAAGACCTAATCCTAGTTCTTCTAGCTTTGCCTTAACTTCTTCAAGAGATTTACGACCTAAATTACGAACCTTCATCATATCTTCCTCTGTTTTATGAGCAAGCTCTTGTACAGTATTAATACCAGCACGTTTTAAACAGTTATAGGAACGAACAGATAAGTCTAATTCTTCAATCGTCATCTCAAGAACTTTTTCTTTTTGATCCTCTTCTTTTTCCACCATAATTTCTGCATTTTGAGCCTCATCAGTAAGACCAACAAAAATATTTAAGTGTTCAGTAAGGATCTTTGAACCTAAAGCGATCGCCTCTTTTGGTCCAGTGCTACCATCAGTCCAGACATCAAGCGTTAATTTATCATAATTAGCAACTTGACCTACACGTGTTTTTTCTACTTGGTAGGAAACACGTGAAACAGGAGTGTAAATCGAATCAATTGGAATGACACCAATTGGCTGATCTTCTCTCTTGTTTGAATCAGCTGGAGTGTATCCACGTCCACGCTTAGCTGTTAGTCTCATTCTAAAGCTAGCATCTGATGCAAGAGTTGCGATATGAAGATCTGGATTTAAAATTTCCACATCACTATCATGAGTAATATCCGATGCGGTTACACTACCTTCGCCTTGAACATCAATTTCAAGCGTCTTTTCTTCATCTGAATAGATTTTAAGAGCAAGTTTTTTAATGTTTAAGATAATCGAAGTAACATCTTCAACAACACCTTCGATCGTTGAAAACTCATGAAGTACGCCATCTATTTGGATCGATGTTACAGCGGCACCAGGGAGTGAGGATAAAAGAATACGACGTAAGGAGTTACCCAAAGTTGTACCATATCCACGCTCAAGTGGCTCGACGACGAATTTACCGTATTTGGCATCATCGCTGATTTCAACCGTTTCGATTTTTGGTTTTTCAATTTCTATCATCTATAAACCCTCCTTCAAAACGTCGAAACCCCGGCTAGACTAACATGTTAAAATGTCTAACCGAAATTCCCCATTCAAAAGTTCCCGAATGTGCACAACAACAAAGTGATTCTGTTAGAACTTATATACTGTATCATAACCCATTATTGACAGGGATACAAAATCTATACAGAAAATTTATACACGACGACGTTTTGGTGGACGGCATCCGTTATGAGGAACTGGTGTAACGTCTCTAATTGCAGTTACTTCTAAACCTGCAGCTTGTAATGAACGAATTGCAGCTTCACGACCAGCACCTGGTCCTTTAACTGTAACCTCAAGAGTTTTTAAACCATGTTCCATAGATGCTTTTGCTGCTGTTTCAGCAGCCATTTGTGCAGCGAAAGGAGTAGATTTACGAGAACCTCTAAAGCCTAACGCACCTGCACTTGACCATGAAATTGCATTACCATGAGTGTCAGTAATTGTAACAATCGTGTTGTTAAAAGTTGAACGAATATGAGCAACTCCACTCTCAATATTCTTTTTCACACGACGTTTACGAGTGTTTGTTTTACGTGCCATTATTGGTTAACCTCCTTTACCTTATTTCTTCTTGTTTGCTACAGTACGACGTGGTCCTTTACGTGTACGAGCATTGTTTTTCGTATTTTGTCCACGAACTGGTAATCCACGACGGTGGCGGATACCACGGAATGAACCAATTTCAATTAGACGCTTAATGTTAAGTGAAACTTCACGACGAAGATCCCCTTCAACTTTAAGCTTATCGATTACATCACGAATTTTTCCTAATTCTTCTTCAGTTAAATCACGTACACGAGTATCTTCAGAAACTCCAGCTTCAGCTAAAACTTTTTGAGCAGTAGAACGTCCAATACCAAAAATATATGTTAAAGAAATCACAACACGTTTGTCGCGAGGAATATCAACACCTGCAATACGAGCCATTAAGCTTGCACCTCCTTAATAATTAACCTTGTTTTTGCTTATGTTTAGGATTCTCACAAATAACCATGACTTTGCCTTTTCTGCGAATGACTTTACATTTCTCACAAATCGGTTTAACAGATGGTCTGACTTTCATGATTCTAATACCTCCTTAATAGTACGGAGTGCTAATTATTTAAAACGGTAAGTTATTCTACCACGTGTTAAATCATATGGAGATAATTCTACCGTTACTTTGTCTCCAGGTAAAATACGAATGAAATGCATGCGAATCTTTCCAGATACATGCGCCAAAACCGTATGACCGTTCTCAAGTTCTACCTTGAACATTGCATTAGGCAATGTTTCAACGACAGTTCCTTCAACTTCAATTACATCGTCTTTCGCCATTGAACTGTTCTCCCTTCTCAAAATCAGTAACTTGCTCATTGACAATTATGAAAACTACATCTCATTTTGTCGCACGACCTGTTTCCATTATACTGTTCTGAACTTCCGGAGATACTTAGGATAAAAAATCTAGATGATGAACATTCTTCTTACTGGAGAGATTGAAATGACGCCCATTCTCCTTCAGTATTTAAACGAAATGTCATCCGAAATTTCCCATCAATATTACATAAGTCTTTGTTTAGAACATTTGACTAATGTATGGAATCGAATTAGGTTCGTTCAAGCAATGTCACCTTCAATTAGGCTTTTGTTAGGATTTCATAGCCTGTTTCGGTAATAGCGATAGTATGTTCAAAATGAGCACACATTTTCCCATCAACCGTAACAACTGTCCAATTATCAGCCAATGTCTTAACATAACGGGTACCCGCATTTACCATAGGTTCAATCGCTAATACCATTCCGGGCTTTAGCCTTGGGCCTTTATTAGGTGGACCATAATGAGGAATTTGCGGATCTTCATGTAATTCTTGACCTACGCCGTGACCGACATACTCTCTAACGACAGAAAACTGATGTTCTTCAACATAAGTTTGGATCGCATGAGAAATATTTGAAAGTCTATCACCTGGCTTCGCTTCTTTAAGACCTCTATATAAAGACTCTTCTGTTACCTCTAAAAGTCTTCTCGTCTCATCAGATATGTTGCCAACTGCATAAGTCCAAGCAGAATCTCCATGATAACCATTATACTTTGCACCGATATCGATGCTAATTATATCTCCTTCACGCAATACACGATCTCCAGGTATTCCATGAACGAGTTCTTCATTTACGGAAGCACAAATACTCCCGCGGAAACCATTATACCCTTTAAAGGACGGAATTGCATCATATCCACGGATAAACTTTTCAGCTATGGAATCCAATTCTTTTGTTGTTATACCAGGTTGTATGAACTTTTGCAACTCTTGGTGTGTCAGAGCAACGATTCGACCAGCTTCTCGCATAATTTCGAGTTCACGCTGAGTCTTACAAACGATCATGCACTAATCCTCCAAGCAGCTGATTAACGTCAACAAACACATCATTAATATCTTGTTCACCATTTATATTTCTTAAATAACCTTTTTCGTTATAAAAGTTCAATAAAGGTTCGGTTTGTTTAAGGTTAACCTCTAAACGGTTTGCAACCGTTTCTTCATTGTCATCAGCACGTTGGTAAAGCTCACCACCACATTTATCACACTTGCCTTCATTAGCAGGTGGGTTAAATACTAGATGATAAGTAGCACCACATGATTTACAGATGCGGCGACCCGTTAAACGCTCCATTAAGATATCTTTATTTACATCGATGTTAATTACGTAATCAATCTGTTTGTTAAGCTCTGCTAGAATTCCCTCAAGCGCTTCAGCTTGAGCAACAGTTCTTGGAAACCCATCAAGAAGAAAACCTTTTTGGCAATCATTCTTCCCTAAACGTTCACGAACGATACCTATAGTTACTTCATCTGGTACAAGTTCACCTTTATCAATAAAAGATTTTGCTTGTAAACCTAGTTCTGTTTCTTCTTTCATAGCAGCTCTGAACATATCTCCTGTTGAGATATGAGGGATGTCGTACTTTTCGACAATACGTTCAGCCTGAGTACCCTTTCCAGCACCTGGAAGGCCCATCAATACTAAATTCACTTGTATTTCCCCCTCAGTCTCTGTTTAAAGGGCATGGGAAGTAGCTCCCATATCCCCATTATTTAATAAAACCTTTATAATGTCTCTTCACTAACTGACTTTCTAGTTGTTTCATCGTTTCAAGGGCTACCCCTACTACGATTAACAAGCTAGTTCCACCAATTTGTGCAGAATCAGGTAAGTTAGCAAATTTAATGAAGAAAACAGGAAGAACAGCTATTGCTGCTAAGAAAATAGAACCAACAAAAGTAAGACGATATAATACCTTTGTAACGTATTCCTGCGTGCTCTTACCTGGACGAATACCAGGTATATAGCCACCTTGTTTCTTCAAGTTATCAGCCATTTGCTCAGGATTAACTTGAACAAATGTGTAGAAATATGCAAATGCAATAATTAACGCAATGTAGATAATCATACCGATTGGTTGAGTATAATCAAAGATTTTTTGAATCCATTCCGTTACATCATTAGGACCGAAAAACGAAGCAATCGTTGGAGGTGTAATGACGAACGACACAGCAAAGATTACAGGAATAACGCCAGCAGGGTTAACCTTTAATGGAAGATGAGTCGTTTGACCACCAGCCATATTGTTACCAGATCGCTTAGCGTATTGAATTGGAATCTTACGAAGTGCTTGTTGGATAAAAATAACCCCTACTACTACTGCTAATATTGCTAATACAAGGATAACAACTGTAATTATACGAATAAACAATTGATCCCCTGCATTTTCGAATTGTTGTGCATATATTTGATTCAATGTAGATGGGATACCCGCGACAATCCCTGCAAAGATAAGAACGGAAATACCATTCCCAACACCTTTAGAGGTAATTTGCTCCCCTAACCACATTAAAAATGCTGTTCCAGCTGTTAATACAATCGCAATTAACAAGTATGTGCCGATTCCGGGATTCTCAATTAAGGCACCGCCTGACTGAGCATTAAACCCATAGGACATACCTAACGCCTGGATAAAACCTAATATTATCGTAAAATATCTTGTAAATTGAGCAAGCTTACGTCGCCCAACATCACCTTGTTTAGACCATTCAGTGAATTTCGGAACAACATCCATTTGAAGAAGTTGAACGATAATTGATGCAGTGATATATGGCATAATCCCCATCGCTAGGATTGAGAAATTAAATAATGCACCGCCACCGAATGTGTTTAAGATTCCGAATACATTTAGTTCATCCTGTGCTTTAAGCACTTCTGCATTAACATTCGGCACAGGAATGAACGTCCCAATACGAAATACTACTAACATTAAAAGGGTGAATATAATTTTATTTCTAATATCACCCACGCGCATAAAATTGGAGATTGTTTTTAACATTAGATCACCTCAGCTGTACCGCCAGCATTTTCAATAGCTTCTTTAGCTGAAGCAGAGAATTTGTTAGCTTTTACAGTAAGTTTTTTCTCTAACTGTCCGTTACCTAGGATTTTCACACCAGATTTTACATTGCTAACAATACCTGTTTCAAGTAATAATTCTGGAGTAACCTCAGTACCTTCTTCAAAGCGATTAAGAGTCTCAAGGTTAACAATTGCGTAATCCTTACGGTTGATGTTTGTAAATCCACGTTTTGGTAAACGACGGAACAAAGGAGTTTGACCACCTTCGAATCCTGGACGTACTCCACCACCAGAACGAGCGTTTTGTCCTTTATGACCTTTACCAGCTGTTTTACCGTTACCAGATCCTGTACCACGTCCAACACGATTACGAGTTTTACGTGATCCTTCTGCTGGTTTCAACTCATGAAGTTTCATCGGGACACCTCCTTATTTATTGTTGTATCTATTATTGTTCTTTTACTGTAACTAAGTGAGACACTTTATTAATCATACCGCGAATCGCAGGATTATCATCTTGTACTACAGTTTGATGTAACTTTTTAAGTCCAAGTGTTCTAACAGTAACACGTTGATCCTCAGGACGACCAATCACACTGCGAGTGAGGGTAATTTCTAACTTATTCGCCATTTTAGTTCCCTCCTTATCCTAACAGTTCTTCTACCGTTTTTCCACGTAACTTTGCAACATCTTCAGCACTCTTTAAGTCTTTCAAACCAGAAATAGTAGCACGAATCATATTAATTGGAGTGTTTGAACCTAAAGATTTAGATAGGATATCAGCAACACCTGCTAATTCTAATACCGCACGAACAGGTCCTCCTGCGATAACTCCTGTACCTTCAGATGCTGGTTTTAAAAGAATATTTCCTGCTCCAAATTGTCCGATAACTTGGTGAGGAATTGTAGTCCCTACCATTGGTACTTCGATAAGGTTTTTCTTTGCATCTTCAATTGCTTTACGAATCGCTTCTGGTACCTCTTGTGCTTTACCAGTACCGAAACCTACGTGACCGTTTTTATCACCAACAACAACAAGTGCTGCAAAGCGGAAACGACGACCACCTTTAACAACCTTCGCTACGCGGTTAACGGTAACTACGCGTTCTTCAAGCTCTAATTTGTTTGGATCAATACGACGCATTCTTTATGTCCCTCCTTTTGCGATTAAAATTCAAGTCCAGCTTCGCGAGCTGCATCAGCTAGAGCTTTAATACGACCATGATATAAATATCCTCCACGATCAAAAACGACTGATTTAACACCTTTTTCAATAGCACGTTTAGCAACTAATTCGCCAACTTTTTGTGCAGCTTCGACATTGCTTTTTGCATCAAGATCAAAATCTTTATCTAAAGTAGAAGCACTTACTAAAGTTACAGAGTTAGTATCATCAATTACTTGTGCATAAATATGTTGATTTGAACGATATACGTTAAGACGTGGACGAGTAGCAGTACCTGTTAATTTCGCACGTACACGCGCATGTCTTTTTTTACGTACAGCATTTTTATCAGCTTTAGTAATCATTTAGGTCACTCCTTTCTTATCATCTAGGCGATATTACTTCGCAGTTTTACCTTCTTTACGACGTACATGTTCGCCTTCATAGCGAATACCTTTACCTTTGTAAGGTTCTGGTGGACGAACGTCACGAATGTTAGCTGCAATAGCACCTACACGCTCTTTATCAGTACCTTTAACAAGAACTTTTGTTTGAGATGGTACTTCGATTTCAATACCAGCCTCAGGTGTGATTTCAACAGGGTGTGAGTAACCAACATTAAGAACTAGTTTATTTCCAGATTTAGAAGCACGGTAACCGACACCGATTAGTTCTAATCCTCTTTCAAAACCTTTAGAAACGCCTTCTACCATATTACCTAGTAGACTACGTGTAGTACCGTGAAGAGCACGGTGTTCTTTAACATCAGAAGGACGACTTACAGTTAAGACGTTATCTTCTAAAGAGATTTTAATATCAGAGTTGAATGTACGAGTTAATTCACCTTTAGGTCCTTTTACTGTTACCGTATTATCATCAGCGATTGTAACTGTAACACCAGCAGGAATTTCTAGTGGCTTTTTACCAATACGAGACATTCAATACACCTCCATTCTTTTTGAACTTTTTACCAAACGTATGCTAATACTTCTCCACCAGTTTGTTTTGCACGAGCTTCTTTATCAGTCAAAACACCTTGAGAAGTTGAAACAATTGCAATTCCTAATCCGTTAAGTACACGTGGTACTTCATCAGCTTTTGCATATACACGTAAACCTGGCTTACTGATTCTTTTAAGACCAGTGATTACACGCTCATTGTTTGATCCGTATTTCAAGAAAATACGAATGATACCTTGTTTGTTATCTTCTACATATTCAACATCACGAACGAAACCTTCACGCTTTAAAATTTCAGCAATTTCTTTCTTAATTTTAGAAGCAGGGAACTCAAGCTTCTCGTGACGTACCATGTTCGCATTACGAATGCGAGTAAGCATATCTGCAATAGGATCTGTCATAACCATCTAAAATAACCTCCTTCCCGTTTTACGGTTTTACCAGCTAGCTTTTTTCACGCCTGGAATTTGACCTTTATAAGCAAGTTCACGGAAACAAATACGGCAAAGCTTAAATTTGCGTAGTACAGAATGTGGACGTCCGCAACGCTCACAACGAGTGTACTCTTGTACTTTGAACTTTTGAGTGCGTTTTTGCTTCGCAATCATTGATTTTTTAGCCACAATTTCGCCTCCCTTTACTTAGCGATTATTTTTGGAACGGCATACCGAACTGTGTTAATAGTTCGCGTGCTTCTTCATCAGTATTCGCAGTTGTTACGATAACGATATCCATACCACGAACCTTGTTAACTTTATCATAATCAATCTCAGGGAAAATTAATTGCTCTTTAACACCTAAAGTGTAGTTACCACGACCGTCAAATGATTTCTTAGAAACCCCACGGAAGTCACGTACACGTGGTAAAGAAACAGAAATTAATTTGTCTAAGAATTGGTACATACGCTCACCGCGTAATGTAACTTTTGCACCGATAGGCATTCCTTCACGAAGACGGAAACCAGCGATAGATTTTTTAGCTTTTGTAATAACTGGTTTTTGACCAGTGATTTGAGCTAATTCTTCAACAGCAACATCCAATGCTTTTGAGTTTGAAACTGCATCACCAACACCCATGTTGATAACGATTTTTTCAATTTTTGGAGCTTGCATTACTGATTTGTAAGAAAACTTACTCATTAATGCAGGTGTAATTTCTTTTTGATACTTTTCTTTAAGGCGGTTCATACCACAGACCTCCCTTCCTTATTTACTATTTATCTAAAGTTTCACCAGATTTTTTTGCTACACGTACCTTTTTACCGTCTACCACTTTATAACCAACGCGAGTCGGCTCACCAGATTTAGGGTCAAGTGGCATAACATTTGATACATGGATAGGTGCCTCTTGGTTTAAGATTCCACCTTGTGGATTAGCTTGAGAAGGTTTTGAATGTTTTTTCACAACATTAACTCCCTCAACAAGTACGCGATCTTTTTTCGGATAAGCAGCAAGTACAACGCCTTGTTTACCTTTATCCTTACCAGAGATAACCATTACTTTGTCACCTTTTTTAACATGCATCCTAGTTGCACCTCCTTAGTAAGGCAATCGAATTTATTATAATACTTCCGGAGCTAAAGAAACGATTTTCATGAAGTTGTTTTCACGTAATTCACGTGCAACAGGTCCGAAAATACGAGTTCCACGAGGGCTCTTGTCATCACGGATGATAACACATGCATTTTCATCAAATTTGATATATGAACCGTCTGAACGACGTGCACCACTCTTTGTACGAACGATAACCGCTTTTACAACTTCACCTTTTTTGACAACGCCACCTGGTGTTGCTTGTTTTACCGTACAAACAATCACATCACCGATATTAGCAGTTTTACGACCAGAACCACCTAATACTTTGATTGTAAGAACTTCACGAGCACCAGAGTTGTCAGCAACTTTTAAACGAGATTCTTGTTGGATCACTTATGTTACCTCCCTTCGGAATTAACTATCCGAACAAATTAAATGATAATAGCTTCTTCTACTACTTCTACTAGACGGAAACGTTTAGTAGCTGATAATGGACGAGTTTCCATGATTTTAACGATATCACCAATTTTAGCTTGGTTGTTTTCATCATGCGCTTTAAACTTTTTAGAGTATTTTACTCGTTTACCGTATAGCGAGTGTGTTTTGTAAGTTTCTACAAGAACAGTAATTGTCTTATCCATTTTGTCAGAAACAACACGACCAGTATACACTTTACGTTGGTTACGTTCACTCATTTTCGTAAACCTCCTCTCTTATTAACGATTATTAGCTGCGATCTCTCTTTCACGGATAACAGTTTTCATACGAGCGATCGATTTACGTACTTCACGGATGCGAGCAGTATTTTCTAATTGTCCTGTCGCTAGTTGAAAGCGAAGGTTAAATAACTCTTCTTTAAGAGACTTTACTTTTTGTTCAATTTCAGCAGTGGTAAGGTCACGAATTTCATTAGCTTTCATTAGATTCACCACCAATTTCTTCACGTTTTACGAATTTCGTTTTAATCGGTAATTTATGAGAAGCTAAGCGAAGTGCTTCACGCGCTACTTCTTCAGAAACACCAGAAATTTCGAATAATACTTTACCTGGCTTAACAACTGCTACCCAACCTTCTGGAGCACCTTTACCAGATCCCATACGAACCTCAAGAGGTTTTGCTGTATATGGTTTAGAAGGGAAGATTTTAATCCAAACTTTACCGCCACGTTTCATATAACGTGTCATCGCAATACGAGCAGCCTCGATTTGACGGTTAGTAATCCAAGAAGCTTCTAATGCTTGAATACCGAATTCACCGAAGTGTACTTCAGTACCGCCTTTCGCACGACCACGCATTTTTCCACGATGTTCTCTGCGATACTTTACGCGTTTTGGCAATAACATATTATTTTCCTCCTTCCTCAGTTTTCTTCTTAGTAGGAAGAACCTCTCCACGATAGATCCAAACTTTAACACCTAATTTACCATAAGTTGTATCAGCTTCAGCTGTTCCATAATCAATGTCAGCACGAAGAGTGTGAAGTGGAACTGTTCCTTCGCTATAATGCTCCGCACGTGCGATATCTGCTCCACCTAAACGACCAGATACTTGAGTTTTAATACCTTGTGCACCAGCGCGCATTGCACGTTGAATAGTTTGTTTTTGAGCACGACGGAAAGAAATACGGTTTTCTAATTGACGTGCAATGTTTTCAGCAACTAATTTAGCATCTAAATCAGCTTTTTTGATTTCTAAAATGTTGATGTGGACGCGTTTGCCAGTTAATTGGTTCAACGCTTTACGTAATGCTTCAACTTCCGTACCACCTTTACCAATAACCATACCAGGTTTTGCAGTGTGGATTGTAATGTTTACACGGTTTGCAGCACGCTCGATCTCAATTTTAGAAACAGATGCATCATTAAGACGTTTGCTAATGTATTCACGAATTTTAATATCTTCATGTAAAAGAGTTGAGTAGTCTTTACCAGCGAACCATTTAGACTCCCAATCACGAATAACTCCAATACGAAGACCGACTGGATTTACCTTTTGACCCACGGATTATCCCTCCTTCTTTTCTGTTAAGATGATTGTGATGTGGCTAGTACGTTTGTTAATAGCACTTGCACGACCTTGAGCACGTGGACGGAAACGTTTTAGAGTTGGACCTTCATTTGCATAAGCTTCAGATACAACTAAGCTATTAATGTCCATTTCATAGTTATGTTCAGCGTTTGCCACTGCTGATTTTAATACTTTTTCAATGATTGGAGAAGCAGCTTTTGGAGTATGGTTTAAAATTGCTACTGCTTCGCCTACTTGCTTACCTCGAATAAGATCTAAAACTAAACGAGCTTTACGAGGAGCAATGCGAACTGTTTTAGCGACAGCTTTAGATTGTTGCATATAAATGCCTCCTCTCATTAACGTCTTGTTTTCTTGTCATCACTTGCATGACCTTTGTACGTACGTGTAGGTGCAAACTCACCAAGTTTGTGACCTACCATGTCCTCAGTTACATATACAGGAACATGTTTACGTCCATCATAAACAGCGATAGTGTGACCAATGAATTGCGGGAAAATTGTAGAACGGCGAGACCAAGTTTTAATCACTTGTTTCTTATCCGCTTCATTTAACTTTTCAACTTTACTCATTAAATGTTCATCCACGAATGGTCCTTTTTTTAAGCTACGGCCCATGATTGTACCTCCCTTCGCGATCGTGCTACGGTTCGAAAGAACCGTAGTTCAATCACGTTATTTTTTACGACGACGTACGATAAACTTATCTGATTTATTTGATTTCTTACGAGTCTTAGCTCCAAGAGTTGGTTTACCCCATGGTGACATTGGTGATTTACGTCCGATAGGAGCGCGACCTTCACCACCACCGTGTGGATGGTCATTAGGGTTCATTACAGATCCACGAACAGTTGGGCGTTTACCTAACCAACGAGAACGACCTGCTTTACCAATATTAATAAGTTCGTGTTGTTCGTTACCAACTTGACCGATAGTTGCACGGCAAGTAGCAAGAATCATACGTACTTCACCAGAATTTAAACGTACAAGTACATATTTACCTTCTTTACCTAATACTTGAGCAGATGTACCTGCAGAACGAACTAATTGTCCGCCTTTACCTGGTTTTAACTCAATGTTATGCACAACAGTACCAACTGGGATGTTTTGTAGTGGAAGTGCATTCCCTACTTTAATATCAGCGTCTGGACCAGACATGATTTCTAATCCTACAGTTAAGTTCTTTGGTGCAAGGATATATCTTTTCTCACCATCAACATAGTTGATTAATGCGATGTTAGCTGAACGATTTGGATCGTACTCGATTGTAGCAACGCGTCCTGGTATTCCATCTTTGTTGCGTTTAAAATCGATCACACGATATTGGCGCTTATGTCCGCCGCCTTGGTGACGAACCGTTAATTTACCTTGGTTATTACGTCCACCTTTACTGTGTAGAGGTGCAAGTAACGATTTTTCTGGTTTGTCAGTCGTAATTTCAGCAAAATCAGAAACAGTCATATTACGACGACCATTTGAGGTTGGTTTATATTTTTTAATCGCCATATCGATATCCCTCCTTTTCTTTTAAAATTATACTTCGAATAATTCGATTTCTTTACTATCCGCAGCGAGTTTAATGATAGCCTTACGACGACGGTTTGTTAAACCAGTGTAACGGCCTACTCGTTTTAATTTACCTTTGTAGTTCATGATGTTTACTTTTTCAACTTTTACGCCAAAGATAGCTTCGATAGCATCTTTTACTTCAGTCTTATTTGCTTTAACATCAACTTCAAATGTATATTTCTTTTCAGTCATAAGATCTGTTGAACGTTCAGTGATTACGGGGCGCTTAATAATATCACGAGGATCTTTCATTATGCAAGCACCTCCTCTACTTTTTGCACCGCAGCTTTCGTCATAATAAGCTTATCATGGTTAAGTACATCAAGTACGTTTACTCCATTAGCTGTAACAACTGTTACACCTGGAATATTACGTGCTGATAATGCAACATTTTCATTGTTGTCAGCAGTAACGATTAATGCTTTTTTATCAACAGAAAGACCTTTAAGAACAGCAGTCATTTCTTTTGTTTTTGGTGCATTAAACGTTAAATCCTCTAAAACAACGATATTGTTGTCAATTACTTTTGATGATAAAGCAGATTTGATCGCTAAACGGCGAACTTTTTTAGGTAATTTATAAGAATATGAACGTGGAGTTGGTCCGAATACGATACCACCACCGCGCCATTGTGGCGAACGGATAGATCCTTGACGAGCACGACCAGTACCCTTTTGGCGCCAAGGCTTACGACCTCCGCCTGCAACTTCAGAACGATTTTTTACTTTATGAGTTCCTTGACGTAAGGAAGCTCTTTGCATGATAACCGCATCAAATAATACGTGCTGATTAGGTTCGATACCAAATACAGAATCATTTAGTTCAATTTCTCCAACATTAGATCCAGATTGGTTTAATAATGCTACTTTCGGCATTATCCAATTCCTCCTTTCCTAAAGAAATTATTTAGATTTAACTGCGCTTTTTACAGTGATAAGTGCTTTTTTAGCTCCAGGTACATTACCTTTAACTAATAATAGATTGCGTTCTGCATCTACTTTAACGATTTCTAAGTTTTGAACTGTAATACGTTCTCCACCCATACGTCCAGGTAATAATTTGTTTTTGAAAACTCGGTTTGGAGCTACAGGTCCCATTGAACCTGGGCGACGATGATAGCGAGAACCGTGAGACATAGGTCCACGAGATTGTCCGTGGCGTTTAATTGAGCCTTGGAAACCTTTCCCTTTAGAAATTCCTGTTACATCTACAATTTCACCAGCGGTGAAAATATCAACTTTGACTTCTTGACCAACTTCGTAACCATCTAAGCTAGCTTCACGAAGTTCTTTAACGAAGCGCTTAGGTGCAGTGTTTGCTTTTGCAACATGTCCTTTTTCAGGTTTGTTAGCTAATTTTTCACGTTTATCTTCAAAACCTAATTGTACAGCATTATATCCATCAGTTTCAGCTGATTTCTTTTGAAGAACAACGTTTGGAGTAGCTTCAATAACTGTTACAGGGATTAAATCACCGTTTTCAGCAAATACTTGCGTCATACCAATTTTTCTTCCTAAGATTCCTTTGGTCATGAGTCACACCTCCTATATATTCCGTAGAAATTATTCTTAAAATTATAATTTGATTTCGATGTCAACACCAGATGGTAAGTCTAAACGCATTAATGCATCAACTGTTTGTGGTGTTGGGTTGATGATATCAATTAAACGCTTATGCGTACGCATTTCGAATTGTTCACGAGAATCTTTGTACTTATGAACCGCACGTAGGATTGTGTATACAGATCTTTCTGTTGGTAATGGAATTGGACCAGAAACACTTGCTCCAGAACGTTTTGCAGTTTCAACGATTTTCTCAGCTGATTGATCAAGAATTCTATGATCATAAGCTTTTAAACGAATACGAATCTTTTGTTTTGCCATTATTTTCCCTCCTTTTCGCCTATTTTTAAAATAGACATTTTCTCAGCAGAAATTTTCCTACACACGCCATGGCAAAGCGGCCGTGTGTATCGGCAACCTCCTGCCTCATCGCAGTCAAAGACCAACATTGTCTATTATACAAAAAAACCGTGATAGATGCAAGAATAAATTAAAGTTATATAGTATTCTTGCGCACTTTTCATATTATACATAGATTATAGTTGATTATCAAGTTCATTCTAGATGGTTTTATTTTCTATCATCCTTAAAAATACCTTTTCTAATTAATTGTGAAAAGATGAAATCGATTAGTTTCATATAAAGGATATAATGCAAAAAAAAAGACGAGTAACAAATACTCGTCTTTTCTAACTATTATAGTTAATTATTCTTGGATAGAAGCTACAACGCCAGCGCCTACTGTACGTCCACCTTCACGGATTGAGAATTTAGTTCCTTCTTCAATCGCGATTGGAGCGATAAGCTCAACAGACATTTCAACGTTATCACCAGGCATTACCATTTCTACGCCTTCAGGTAATTGGCAGATACCAGTTACGTCAGTTGTACGGAAGTAGAACTGTGGGCGGTAGTTTGAGAAGAATGGAGTGTGACGTCCACCTTCTTCTTTTGATAATACGTAAACTTCAGCTTTGAACTTAGTGTGTGGAGTGATTGTACCTGGTTTAGCAAGTACTTGTCCACGTTGTACATCGTCACGAGCAACCCCACGAAGAAGTGCACCGATGTTATCACCAGCTTCAGCATAGTCAAGAAGCTTACGGAACATTTCAACACCTGTTACAGTTGTGTTCTTTGGCTCTTCAACTAAACCGATGATGTCAACAACGTCACCAACTTTAACTTGTCCACGCTCTACACGACCTGTAGCAACTGTTCCACGACCAGTGATTGAGAATACATCCTCAACTGGCATCATGAATGGCTTGTCAGTGTCACGTTCTGGAGTTGGGATATACTCGTCAACAGCGTTCATTAATTCAACGATTTTTTCTTCCCACTCAGGCTCTCCTTCTAATGCTTTAAGAGCAGAACCTTTGATTACTGGTACATCATCACCAGGGAATTCATATTCAGAAAGAAGGTCACGAACTTCCATTTCAACAAGTTCTAATAACTCTTCATCATCAACCATGTCACATTTGTTTAAGAATACAACAAGGTATGGTACACCTACTTGACGAGATAAAAGGATGTGCTCACGAGTTTGTGGCATTGGACCGTCAGCAGCAGATACTACTAGGATACCACCATCCATTTGTGCAGCACCAGTGATCATGTTTTTAACATAGTCAGCGTGTCCTGGGCAGTCAACGTGTGCATAGTGACGAGTAGCTGTTTCATATTCAACGTGTGAAGTATTGATTGTAATACCACGCTCACGTTCTTCTGGAGCTGCGTCGATTTGATCATAACCTTTTGCTTCACCGCCGCCTGCTTTTGCAAGAACTGTTGTGATAGCAGCTGTTAATGTAGTTTTACCATGGTCAACGTGACCAATTGTACCGATATTAGCATGCGTTTTGGAACGATCGAATTTTTCTTTAGCCATTCTAAAAATCCTCCTTAGAGTTTAAATTTTTTAGGATTTATGTAACAGAAAGTGATGTAAACACTTTCTGTTCTCACATAAGTAGTTATATCTCAACAAAGGGGTAAAATCAATTACTCACCTTTATTTTTTTTAATAATTTCTTCTGCAACTGATTTTGGTACTTCTTCATAGTGATCAAAGTGCATTGTGAACACACCGCGACCTTGAGTACTTGAACGTAATGCTGTCGCATATCCAAACATTTCAGAAAGTGGAATCATTGCACGAACAACTTGAGCGTTACCGCGTGCTTCCATACCTTCTACACGTCCACGACGAGCAGTTACTTGACCCATGATATCACCCATGTACTCTTCTGGTACTACAACTTCAACCTTCATAACAGGTTCAAGAATTACTGGGTTACATTTTGAAACAGCATTTTTAAGAGCTAAAGAAGCAGCAACTTTAAACGCCATTTCACTTGAGTCAACATCATGGTAAGATCCGTCAACTAGTGCAGCTTTAACGTCTACTAGTGGATAACCAGCTAATACACCGTTTTGCATTGCATCTTCAAGACCAGCTTGAACAGCAGGAACATATTCACGTGGTACTACACCACCGACGATTTTGTTTTCAAATTCGAAGCCTTTACCTTCTTCATTTGGTTCAAACTCGATCCAAACATGTCCGAATTGTCCACGACCACCAGATTGACGAGCAAATTTACCTTCAACTTTTGCTCCTTGGCGGAATGTTTCACGATATGCTACTTGAGGTGCACCAACATTTGCTTCAACTTTGAATTCACGCTTCATACGGTCAACGAGAATATCTAAGTGAAGTTCACCCATACCAGCAATGATCGTTTGACCAGTTTCTGGGTTAGTATGAGCTCTAAATGTAGGGTCCTCTTCTTGAAGTTTTTGTAAAGCAGTCGTCATTTTATCTTGGTCTGCTTTTGATTTTGGTTCAACTGAAAGCTCAATAACTGGCTCAGGGAATACCATAGACTCTAAGATAACTAAGTTTTTGTCATCACATAAAGTATCACCAGTTGTTGTATCTTTCAAACCAACTGCTGCAGCAATATCACCCGCATGTACTTGAGAGATTTCCTCACGGCTGTTTGCATGCATTTGTAAGATACGTCCTACACGTTCACGTTTACCTTTAGTAGAGTTTTGAACATATGATCCAGAACTTAATGTACCAGAGTAAACGCGGAAGAATGTAAGTTTACCTACATATGGGTCTGTCATAACTTTAAATGCTAATGCAGCGAATGGAGCATCGTCGCTAGATTCACGAGTTACTTCCTCATCACTATCAGGAACAGTACCTTTGATTGCAGGTACATCTAATGGAGATGGTAAGTAGTCGATTACTGCATCTAACATTTTTTGAACACCTTTATTTTTGAAAGCTGATCCACAGATAACTGGATAGAATTCAACATTAACTGTACCTTTACGAATTGCTGCTTTAAGCTCTTCGTTAGTGATTTCTTCACCACCAAGGTATTTTTCCATTAACTCTTCATCTAATTCAGCAACTGCTTCAACTAATCTTTCACGGTATTCGTTTGCTTGATCTTGGTATTCTTCAGGAATTTCCTTCTCAACGATATCAGTTCCTAAGTCATTACCATAGAACGTAGCTTTCATTTCGACTAAATCGATGATACCTTCAAATTGATCCTCAGCACCAATCGGTAATTGAATTGGATGAGCATTTGCTTGAAGACGATCATGCAATGTATTCACTGAATATATGAAGTCTGCACCGATTTTATCCATTTTATTAACGAATACAACACGTGGTACTCCATAAGTTGTTGCTTGACGCCAAACTGTTTCAGTTTGTGGTTCAACACCTGATTGAGCATCAAGAACAGCGATCGCACCATCAAGAACACGTAATGAACGTTCAACTTCAACTGTGAAGTCTACGTGTCCAGGAGTGTCAATGATGTTTACGCGATGACCTTTCCACTGCGCTGTAGTTGCAGCAGATGTGATCGTGATTCCACGTTCTTGTTCTTGCTCCATCCAGTCCATCTGAGATGCACCTTCATGAGTTTCACCAATTTTATGAATACGACCAGTGTAATAAAGTACACGCTCAGTTGTTGTTGTTTTACCAGCATCGATATGAGCCATGATACCAATATTACGAGTATTTTCTAAGGAGAACTCTCTTGCCATTGGGTAAATTTCTCCTTCCTAATAGGAAATTTAGTATATTTATATTATATTGATTACCAACGATAGTGAGCAAATGCTTTATTTGCTTCAGCCATTTTATGTGTATCTTCACGCTTCTTAACAGCAGCACCAGTATTGTTAGCTGCATCAAGAATTTCATTAGCTAAACGCTCTTCCATTGTTTTTTCTCCACGAAGACGAGCGTAGTTAACTAACCAACGAAGACCTAAAGTAGTACGACGATCTGGACGAACTTCTACTGGTACTTGATAGTTAGCACCACCAACACGGCGAGCTTTAACTTCAAGAACAGGCATGATGTTCTTAAGTGCTTGTTCAAACACTTCCATAGGTTCTTTTCCAGAACGTTCTTTGATTAGATCGAACGCATTGTAAAGTACAGATTGTGCTTTACCTCTTTTCCCGTCGATCATAATTCTATTTACTAAACGTGTAACAAGCTTTGAATTGTAAAGTGGATCTGGTAATACATCTCTTTTTGCTACAGGACCTTTACGTGGCATGTTATGTTCCTCCCTTCAAATTAGTTTGAAATTTTATTCATATTATTTTTTTGCAGCTTTTGGACGCTTTGTACCGTATTTAGAACGACCTTGCATACGTCCATCTACACCTGCAGTATCAAGTGCTCCACGCACGATGTGATAACGTACCCCTGGTAAGTCTTTTACACGACCTCCACGGATTAACACAACGCTGTGCTCTTGTAAGTTATGACCGATACCAGGAATATAAGCAGTTACTTCAATACCGTTTGTTAAACGTACACGAGCATATTTACGAAGCGCTGAGTTTGGTTTCTTTGGCGTCATCGTACCTACACGAGTACATACACCACGTTTTTGAGGTGATGATACATCTGTTTGCTCTTTCTTGAAGCTATTGTAACCTTTATTCAAAGCTGGTGAATCTGATTTCACAACTTTGCTTACGCGTCCTTTACGAACTAGTTGATTAATTGTAGGCATTTTGGATATCCTCCCCTCATCTTTTAATCCCACACATCCAGGTGGTTCATATTTAGGCAAAAACAAAGTTTCTGCATAATGACTATTTTCATCGTGCAAAAACAGTTTTTACTGGATTATAGCTACAGCTGCAGCTCCTACCTCTATTCCGCAAGCTTTACCAAGCTTTTTCATAGAAGAAACTTTCGTTAAAGGTACTTGCATTTGTTCCGCAGTTTGAATAACTTTGTTAATTATTCTTGGTTCTGCATCTTCAGCAATGACAATTTCTTTAACTTGATTATTTAACAGGGCTTTAACTGTTTGCTTTGTACCAACAATGATTTTATGTGCCTGTGATACTTTTTCATAAGACATAATCAAATATCCTCCAAAGTAACAGGTTGTGACTAACACACCTTGAATATATTAACATCAGAAAAGATGGATGTCAACATTCCTAGTGAAAAAGTTTAACATCCATCTTCAATTACATTAGTCTACTGAAACAACCTCTTCGGCTTGCTCTACCTTCATGATTGGTTCAGATTGGCGATATCTCGGCATACCTGTACCAGCCGGAACAAGTTTACCGATGATAACATTTTCTTTCAGTCCAAGTAATTCATCACGTTTTCCTTTAATTGCCGCATCTGTTAGTACACGTGTTGTCTCTTGGAATGACGCAGCAGATAGGAATGAATCTGTTTCAAGTGATGCCTTCGTAATACCAAGTAGAACTGGTCTACCTGTTGCTGGTCGTTTACCTTCTAGTAATACTTGCTTGTTTGCATCAGTAAACTGATGGATATCAAGAAGTGTTCCTGGTAATACATCTGTATCTCCAGCGTCCATTACTCTGACCTTACGTAACATTTGACGAACCATTACCTCTACGTGCTTATCACCAATTTCTACCCCTTGCATACGGTATACTTTTTGAACTTCACGTAGTAGATATGTTTGAACTGCTTGTAAATCTTTAACTTTTAATAATTCTTTTGGATCAATAGAACCTTCAGTCAATACCTGACCGCTTTCTATTTTATCTCCTTGCGCTACTTTCAAGCGTGCATTATATGGCGCAGTGTACGAACGTGATTCAACTTCACCTTGAATAACAATTTCTTGTTGTTTTTCACGTACTTCGTTGATTTCTGCTACAACACCATCGATTTCAGAGATAATTGCTTGACCTTTAGGATTTCTAGCTTCAAAGAGTTCTTGAATACGAGGTAAACCTTGAGTGATATCGTCTCCAGCAACCCCACCTGTATGGAACGTACGCATTGTTAACTGAGTACCAGGTTCTCCGATTGATTGTGCAGCAATGATACCTACAGCTTCACCGACTTCAACCTCACTACCTGTCGCTAAATTACGTCCATAACATTTTTTACAAACACCATGTCTAGTGTTACATGTAAATGCAGAACGAATCCAAACTGCCTCAATACCAGCTTCGATAATCTCTACTGCTATGTCCTCAGTAATTAGTTCGTTTTCATTTACAATAATCTTACCAGTTTCAGGATGTTTGACTGCTTTACGACAGTATCTTCCAATCAAGCGCTCATCAAGCTTCTCGATAATTTCAGTACCTTCTTTAATAGCTTCAGCACGAATACCACGGTCTGTTCCACAGTCATCTTCACGGATGATAACATCTTGGGCAACATCTACTAGTCGACGTGTTAAGTAACCAGAGTCTGCTGTTTTAAGTGCTGTATCGGCAAGACCTTTACGAGCACCGTGAGTAGAGATAAAGTACTCTAATACCGTTAGTCCCTCACGGAAACTTGATTTAATTGGTAATTCGATAATACGTCCAGCCGGGTTGGCCATAAGTCCACGCATACCAGCTAATTGTGTAAAGTTCGATGCGTTACCACGGGCACCAGAGTCACTCATCATGAAGATTGGATTTCGCTTATCAAGAGACGCCATTAATTTCCCTTGAATATTATCTTTGGCAGCACTCCAGATTGAGATGACACGTTCATAACGTTCATCTTCTGTAATTAATCCTCTTCTAAACTGTTTCATAACATTATCAACTTTTGCTTGTGCTTCGCTAATAATTTCTTGTTTCTCTTTTAATACGATAATGTCAGCTACACCAACAGTGATACCTGCTTTTGTAGAATATTTAAATCCGAGATTTTTCATGCGGTCCAACATCTTTGAAGTTTCTGTAATATGGAACTTCTTGAAGATTTCCGCAATGATTTTTCCAAGGATACCTTTTTTGAACGGAGCAATTTCCTCTTGAGCAGCAATATGCTCTTTTACATTTACATTTGTATCAACAAAATATTTTTCAGGTGTTTTATCTTCAATGTTTTGTTTTGTTGGTTCATTCATGTATGGGAATGATTCCGGTAAAATCTCATTGAAAATAAGCTTCCCTACTGTTGTAATCAACAGCATTTTATTTTGCTCATCAGTAAATGTTTGATTATTTAATGCACCAGCATTTACAGCCACACGTGTGTGTAAATGTACATAACCATTTTGATATGCTAGCAATGCTTCATTGGTATCATTAAATATCATACCTTCACCAATTGCACCTTCACGTTCAAGAGTTAAGTAATAGTTACCTAAAACCATGTCTTGAGATGGTGTAACAACTGGTTTTCCATCTTTAGGGTTCAAAATGTTTTGTGCAGCAAGCATTAAGATACGTGCTTCTGCTTGAGCTTCTGCAGATAAAGGAACGTGTACCGCCATTTGGTCACCATCAAAGTCAGCATTATATGCCGTACATACAAGTGGATGTAGACGAATTGCACGACCTTCAACCAATGTTGGTTCAAACGCCTGAATCCCTAGTCTGTGAAGAGTCGGTGCACGGTTTAGTAATACTGGGTGTTCTTTAATAACCGATTCTAAAACATCCCATACTTCCGGCTGTACTCTTTCAATTTTTCGTTTTGCACTTTTAATATTGTGTGCTAAACCTTTTTCAACTAGTTCTTTCATAACAAACGGCTTAAATAATTCAAGAGCCATTTCCTTCGGTAATCCACATTGATACATTTTTAAGTTTGGTCCAACAACGATAACTGAACGACCTGAATAGTCAACACGTTTCCCTAATAGATTTTGACGGAAACGTCCTTGCTTACCTTTCAACATATGTGAAAGAGACTTCAATGGTCTGTTACCAGGTCCAGTTACAGGGCGTCCACGACGTCCATTGTCAATTAACGCATCTACTGCTTCTTGGAGCATACGCTTTTCATTTTGAACGATAATGCTTGGAGCACCTAAATCCAATAGACGCTTTAAGCGATTGTTACGATTAATAACTCGTCTATATAAGTCATTTAAATCAGATGTTGCAAAACGTCCACCATCAAGCTGTACCATAGGACGTAGTTCAGGTGGAATGACAGGAAGAACATCTAAAATCATCCAAGAAGGTTCGTTTCCAGAATTACGGAATGCTTCAAGAACTTCAAGACGTTTAATCGCACGAGTTCTACGTTGTCCTTGCGCTGTTTTTAGTTCCTCTTTTAATGCATCCACTTCTTTATCTAAATCAATATCAGATAAAAGCTTTTTAATTGCTTCAGCACCCATTGATGCTTGGAATGTGTTACCGTATTTTTCACGGTATGCACGATATTCCTTTTCAGATAACAATTGTTTTTTCTCGAGTGGAGTATCACCAGTATCAGTTGTAACGTAGGAAGCAAAATAAATAACTTCTTCTAACGCTCTTGGAGACATGTCTAGTACTAATCCCATACGACTAGGAATACCTTTAAAGTACCAAATATGTGACACAGGAGCCGCTAGTTCAATATGCCCCATTCTTTCACGACGAACTTTTGCACGAGTAACCTCAACGCCACAGCGGTCACAAACTACACCTTTATAACGGACTCTTTTGTATTTACCGCAATGACATTCCCAATCCTTTGTTGGTCCAAAAATACGTTCACAGAAAAGTCCATCCTTTTCTGGCTTTAAAGTACGATAGTTAATTGTTTCTGGTTTTTTCACTTCACCAAAAGACCAAGAACGGATTTTATCTGGTGAAGCTAAGCCGATGCTCATATATTCAAAATTATTAACATCTATCAAGGGGCCTACCTCCCTTTTCGTCTTCAGGTTCTACCCATATTATAAGATACATTTTCTTATCTTAATGTTAACTGTAGCGCCTAGATTTACTGATCTAGACGCTCAGGTATACATTATTCTTTCGCTACTGTGTCCTTTTCTAGTTCGACAGCTTCAAGCTCTGGTTCTTCTTGCTCAGTAATTGAAAATCCTTCTGCTTGTTGAGAGTCATCCTCATCATCATCAAGATCTCTCATTTCAATTTCTTGTTCATCACTTGATAGCATTTTAACGTCCATACCTAAACTTTGAAGCTCTTTAATTAATACTTTAAATGATTCAGGAACTCCTGGTTCAGGAACATTTTCGCCTTTTACAATAGCTTCATATGTTTTCACACGACCAACGACATCATCCGATTTTACAGTTAGAATTTCTTGAAGAGTATATGCAGCACCGTATGCTTCAAGTGCCCAAACCTCCATCTCTCCAAATCGCTGACCACCGAACTGTGCTTTACCACCAAGCGGTTGTTGTGTAACTAATGAATATGGACCTGTTGAACGTGCATGTAACTTATCATCAACCATATGTGCTAGCTTGATCATGTACATGATCCCTACTGATACACGGTTATCAAACGGTTCACCAGTACGGCCATCATATAATACAGTTTTAGCGTCACGCGCCATTCCTGCTTCTTCTAATGTTGACCATACATCTTCTTCTCTGGCACCATCAAATACTGGAGACGCAACATGGATACCCATTTTACGAGCAGCCATACCAAGATGCAGCTCAAGAACCTGACCGATATTCATACGTGATGGTACCCCTAGAGGGTTCAACATGATATCAACAGGTGTTCCATCTGGTAAATAAGGCATATCCTCTTCCGGAAGAATACGTGAGATAACCCCTTTATTACCATGACGTCCAGCCATCTTATCGCCTTCATGTATTTTACGCTTCTGTACAATAAACACGCGAACTAATTGATTTACTCCTGGTGGTAACTCATCACCGTCTTCACGGTTAAAGACTTTAACATCCAGGACAATCCCTTCTCCGCCGTGTGGCACACGCAATGAAGTATCACGAACTTCACGTGCTTTCTCACCGAAGATCGCATGAAGTAATCGCTCTTCTGCTGTTAACTCAGTTACCCCTTTAGGTGTAACTTTTCCAACTAGTAAGTCGCCGTCTTTTACTTCTGCTCCAATTCGAATAATTCCACGTTCGTCTAGATTTCTTAATGCATCTTCACCAACGTTAGGAATATCACGAGTGATTTCTTCAGGTCCTAATTTTGTATCACGAGATTCTGATTCATATTCTTCAATATGAATTGAAGTATAAACATCATCTTTTACTAAACGCTCACTCATGATAATGGCATCCTCATAGTTATAACCATCCCATGTCATGAACGCTACCATTACATTTCGCCCAAGAGCAAGTTCACCTTTTTCCATAGATGGACCATCAGCTAGGATTTCTCCCTTCACAACCTCATCACCCACACTTACGATAGGTCTTTGGTTGTAGCATGTACCTTGGTTTGAACGGATAAATTTCAACAAGCTGTACTTATCAAGATTACCCTTAACTTTTTGTCCATCTACTTCTTCATAACGACGAACCCAAACGTTTTTCGCTTCGACACGTTCAACGATTCCCGGATGCTTACAAATAACAGCTGCACCAGAGTCTTTACCTGATACATACTCCATTCCAGTACCAACGATCGGTGCCTCTGGGTTTAATAATGGAACAGCTTGTCGTTGCATGTTCGCTCCCATTAACGCACGGTTTGAGTCATCATTTTCTAAGAACGGAATACATGCCGTAGCAGCAGAAACGACTTGTTTTGGAGATACATCCATGTAATCAATGCGGTCTCTATGAACAACCGTGTTTTCACCACGGAAACGAGATACGATATCTGTATCAATGAAAGAGCCATCTTCAGCTAATCTAGCATTCGCTTGTGCTACAACATAATTATCTTCTTCATCCGCTGTTAAATAGTCAATTCGAGATGTAACCTTACCAGTCTCTGGATCAACACGACGATACGGAGTTTCAATAAACCCAAATCTGTTTACCTTTGCGTAAGAAGATAATGAGTTAATCAATCCAATGTTTGGTCCCTCTGGCGTTTCAATTGGACACATACGACCATAGTGTGAATAGTGAACGTCACGAACCTCAAAACCAGCACGTTCACGCGTTAAACCACCAGGTCCAAGTGCAGATAAACGACGCTTATGCGTTAGTTCAGCAAGAGGGTTTGTTTGATCCATGAATTGTGATAATTGCGAGCTACCAAAGAACTCTTTAATTGACGCAATAACCGGACGAATATTAATCAATTGCTGTGGTGTAATTGTGTTCGTGTCCTGAATAGACATTCTTTCACGAACTACACGTTCCATACGAGATAAACCAATTCTAAATTGATTTTGTAATAATTCCCCAACAGAACGCAAACGACGATTACCGAGATGATCGATATCATCCGTATCACCAACACCATGTAATAGGTTAAAGAAATAACTTATAGATGCTAAAATATCTGCTACAGTTATATTTTTAACAGCCTCTTCTACATAGGCATTTCCTAATACATTTATTACTTTTTCACCCTCTGGATCATTTGGCGCAAAGATTTTAATTGACTGTAGAGTCACTTCTTCCTCAATAACACCACCAGATGGATGCTCTTTTTTAAATCCTACTCCACTTTCTAAGTTTGGTAAGATTCGATCAAGTGTTCTTCTATCGATCATCGTACCCTTTTCAGCGATGATTTCCCCAGTTTCAGGATCTACTAAGGTTTCAGCTAAACGTTGGTTGAAAAGTCGATTTTTAATATGTAGCTTTTTATTAATCTTGTAACGACCAACATTTGCCAAATCATATCTTTTAGGATCGAAGAATCTAGAATCTAATAAACTTTTTGCGTTTTCTACCGTTGGTGGTTCACCAGGACGAAGACGCTCATAAATTTCAAGTAGTGCTTTTTCAGTACTTTCCGTATTATCTTTATCTAGCGTATTACGCAAGTACTCATTTTCACCCAATAAGTCGATGATTTCTTGATCAGAGCCAAACCCAAGAGCACGTAAAAGAACCGTTACTGGCAACTTACGTGTACGGTCAATACGTACATAAACGACATCTTTTGCATCTGTTTCGTACTCTAACCAAGCTCCACGGTTTGGAATAACAGTAGCTGTAAAGCCTTTTTTACCATTTTTATCGACCTTGGCACTGTAATATACACTTGGAGAACGGACCAACTGAGACACGATAACGCGCTCTGCTCCATTAATCACAAATGTACCTGTCTCCGTCATTAGAGGGAAATCCCCCATAAAGACATCTTGATCTTTTACTTCACCAGTTTCCTTGTTAATAAGTCGCACCTTCACACGTAACGGTGCAGAATAGGTAACATCGCGCTCTTTTGATTCCTCAACAGAGTACTTTGGGTCTCCTAAGCTATAATCAATAAATTCTAGCGAGAGGTTACCAGTAAAATCCTCAATAGGAGAAATATCTTGGAACATTTCTCTCAAGCCCTCATCAAGAAACCACTGATAGGAAGACGTTTGAATTTCAATAAGATTAGGTAATTCTAACACTTCACTAATGCGTGCGTAACTTCTACGTTGGCGGTGTCGTCCATACTGAACTAGTTGATGCGTCAACTCATTCACCCCTCAAATCAAGCGTAATAGATCTTGCGTTGTACTTATTATGTATACCTTATTTTTTAGACAGACGAATAAGAGAACTCACATATGATCATTCTCTTAAAAATCAATATCTTAATATATACTATAAAATCTGAAGTTAAAAATAAAGGAAAACGAAGCACATACGCAAGGAAAAAACAAAAAATAAAAAGGGTTTCTAACTAAGAAAAACCACAATTTAATCGTACTATTGATTTTATAAGTATTTCCAATTATCTAATTTTCATACAAGTTTTTACAAAAAATTAGACAGTTATGGAAATTATATATTGGCATTTTATAATGTTAACATAACAAGGATATTGAGTCAACTTTTTTTCGCCTTAATAATAAAATAGCCTTTTTTCTTATCAACTACCTCTACCTCAGAGTATAACTCTTTTAATTTATCGATTGTTGACGGTGCCCCTTGTTTTTTCTGAATAACTATCCATAATTCCCCATCATTCACTAAATGATGATAGCTAGTTTCAAAAATTGCATGAACTACCTTTTTCCCAGCCCGGATAGGAGGATTTGTAATAATTGCTGCATATTGGCGTTTTTCATCTATATTAGAAAATAAGTTACTTTGAAATATTGTTACATTGTTTATAGAATTTTTTACTGCATTATCCTTCGCTAACTCTACTGCTCTTTCATTTACATCAATCATATCAACATGTCTATTAAAATGTTTTGCAAGCGAGAGTCCTATCGGTCCATATCCGCAACCAACATCTAAAAAATTTCCATCAATTGTAGGCGGGATAAAGTTTTCAATCAAAATTCTCGAGCCAAAATCAACTTCATTTTTAGAAAATACTCCTTTATCACTCTGAAAAGTAAAGTTGTATCCCTTTAATTCAAATTCCCATGTTTTCCGGTCACTTTCCACAGTAGGCTTTTCTGAATAATAGTGATCACTCATCAATCGTTCCTCCTCTTTCAGGAGTTTATATTTTACTAACTTCTGTCAATTTATACATACAAAAATACATAAATAAAAAGTCCGCTAAAAAGCGGACTTCTTTTATAAATGATTTTAAATTACTTAACTTCTACAGAAGCGCCTACTTCTTCAAGTTTAGCTTTTAATTCTTCAGCTTCTTCTTTAGATACGCCTTCTTTAAGTGGCTTTGGAGCGTTGTCTACTAATTCTTTAGCTTCTTTTAAGCCAAGGCCAGTAGCTTCACGTACTACTTTGATAACTTTGATTTTTTGTCCGCCAGCACTTGCAAGTACTACGTCAAATTCAGTTTTCTCAGCAGCAGCTTCACCAGCAGCAGCACCAGCAACAGCTACAGGAGCTGCAGCAGTTACACCAAACTCTTCTTCAATTGCTTTAACTAAGTCGTTTAATTCTAAAACAGTCATATTTTTAACTGCTTCAATGATTTGTTCTTGAGTCATTATAATTTCCTCCTTGTTTTTCCTTTAATGGTATTAGATAGTTAACACTAAATTTGTTAAATTAAGCACCTTGTTCTTCTTTTTGATCTGCAACTGCTTTAGTAGCAAGAGCAAAGTTACGGATTGGAGCTTGAAGAACGCTAAGCAACATAGAAAGTAAGCCTTCGCGTGATGGAAGTTCAGCAAGAGCTTTCACTTCTTCAACAGTAGCAACATTACCTTCAATTACACCAGCTTTAATTTCAAGAGCTTCATGCTTTTTCGCGAAGTCATTAAGAATTTTAGCTGGAGCTACAACATCATCATTACTGAATGCAATAGCATTTGGTCCTGTTAATGCATCGTTTAAGCCAGTAAGTTCAACTTGTTCTACAGCACGACGAGTCATTGTATTTTTGTATACTTTGAACTCAATTCCTGCATCGCGTAATTGCTTACGAAGTTCTGTTACCTCACCTACTGTTAATCCACGATAATCTACAACGATAGTAGATTTGCTTTCACGGAATTTAGCAGCGATATCATCAACGATTTGTTTCTTTTGTTCGATAATTGCGCTCATTGTTACACCTCCTGTAGTTTCATATGACACTAGTACCGTTCGGTGATGACTGCACGAGAAAACCTCCACGATAGACATGGAGGTTTGTAAATACAACAACAAGCATATATGCTTTATTCGTAAATACACCTCGGTAGGAAATTAAGCTAATAATAGCACCTACTGTCTACGGTATAGCGATTATTTATTTAAACAACATTGATAATTATATAGAAACTACCAATCAAAGTCAATAGTTATTATTTTACAGCGAAGCTAGAAGCATCAACTTTTACTCCAGGCCCCATTGTAGAAGTAGCATTTACACTCTTCATGTAAGTACCTTTTGCAGCAGCTGGTTTCGCTTTTAATAATGTTTCATAAACTGTTGTAAAGTTTTCAACTAATTTGCTATCTTCAAACGAAACCTTACCGATAGGAACATGGATGATTCCCGCTTTATCTAAACGGTATTCAACTTTACCAGCTTTGATTTCATTAACAGCTTTTGTTACGTCAAATGTAACAGTTCCAGTTTTAGGGTTTGGCATTAAACCTTTTGGTCCTAATACGCGACCTAATTTACCAACTTCACCCATCATGTCAGGTGTAGCAACGATTACATCAAATTCAAACCAACCTTGTTGAATTTTATTGATATAATCAGCATCGCCTACATAGTCAGCACCTGCAGCTTCTGCTTCTTTTGCTTTTTCACCTTTTGCAAATACTAATACACGTTGAGTTTTACCAGTACCATTCGGTAGAACGACTGCTCCACGAATTTGTTGGTCAGCTTTCTTAGGGTCAACTCCTAAACGGAATGCCACTTCAACTGTTGCATCAAATTTTACGATGCTTGTTTTTTTAACTAATTCTACTGCTTCTTGAACAGAATAGAATTTTGAACGATCTACAAGCTTAGCAGCTTCTGCTAACTTTTTACCTTTTTTAGCCATTGTTTTTTCCTCCTTAGTGGTTTTAGCGGAATAACCTCCCACGAATAAAGGTTGCGAACTTGTTTTTAAGCAAACTCGCAACCCTAAAAAACATTCCTAAACTAACGAAACATTAGTCTTCGATAACAATACCCATACTACGAGCAGTACCTTCAACCATACGCATAGCAGATTCAACGCTTGCTGCGTTTAAATCAGGCATTTTTGTTTCAGCGATTTCACGTACCTTGTCACGTTTAACTGTCGCTACTTTATTACGGTTTGGTTCACCAGAACCTGACTCAATACCAGCTGCCTTCTTAAGAAGAACTGCAGCAGGAGGAGTTTTTGTAATAAATGTAAATGAACGGTCCTCGAATACTGTGATTTCTACTGGAATGATTAAACCAGCTTGATCAGCTGTACGTGCGTTAAACTCTTTACAGAATCCCATGATATTAACACCAGCTTGACCTAATGCAGGACCAACTGGTGGTGCTGGATTAGCTTTTGCTGCAGGAATTTGTAATTTTACAATTTTAATTACTTTTTTAGCCACGAGACACACCTCCTTAAGTCCGTGATGTGGTAATTGGGTTAAGACCCTCCCACTCATCTAAACCACTCTTGATAAGAATGGTAAAATCAGATATTCAGAAACTCATTTCGAGATTTGTTGAATACCATATTCGATTCAGAAATGAATTGTATTTCTGATCAGTTAAAAGCTTAATGACATCTCAGATTTCTGAGACATACTGACCTATGAAATTCTACCACTTTTAACTTTTGATTTCAAGTTTTTTTAGATTATAATTTACTTACCTGTGAAAAGTCCAGCTCAACAGGTGTTTCTCTTCCAAACATATTAACAAGCACTTTTAATTTATTTTTATCGTGATCAATTTCCTCAATGGAACCAGTGAAATTCGCAAAAGGCCCCTCTGTAACTTTTACAGTTTCGTTTAATTCAAAGTCAATCTCTACACGACGCTCATCCATACCCATTCGTTTTAAAATAAAATTCACTTCATCCGGAAGTAATGGAGTCGGCTTTGATCCATGCCCTGCTGAACCAACAAACCCAGTAACACCTGGTGTATTTCGCACGACATACCAAGAGTCATCTGTCATTACAATCTCAACTAACACATAGCCTGGGAATACTTTCTTTTTCATTACCTTTTTCTTGCCATCTTTAAATTCTGTTTCTTCTTCTTCAGGAACAACAACTCGGAAGATTTTATCTTCCATTCCCATTGATTCAACACGCTTCTCAAGGTTTGCTTTTACCTTGTTTTCATAACCTGAATATGTGTGTACTACATACCAATTCTTTTCCATAGTTTCAGGACAACTTGTCCTTCCCTCCCCACAAATAATGTAGTTCAATCTCCTTGTGGTGTTCGATACCATTCCCTACTGATGAAAACATCATTCATTCCACAACGTCATTCATATAGGATTAGCTCATTCGCAATCAAGATCCTCCCCTTGTTTATAGGGCATATCTAATTACATGCTTTTAATGCAACATAACACCGAAGAATATTTCCTTTTTCTCTAAAGTTCATTTCAAGATGTTTCCCTTATAACCTAACTATTTAAAAACATATATACTAGTTTAAGTGGTTCTAATCCCTAGTTAGATAGAACAGCTGTTCAAAATTTTTTTGAACAATGAAAAAACCCGTTTAACGGGTTTCGCAGACAAAGATTAATATTTCTATTATAGCACGATTTTCCATTAGTTATTCAAAATTAAACGAATTAATGAAGAAATTCCTAAATCAATTACTGCAAAGAAAACCGTAACAAATGCAACTGTAGTTACAACAGTTATTGTGTACTTAGTTAGTTCTTTACCTTTTGGCCAACTAACTTTTTTCATTTCGCGTGATACATTTTGAAAAAAATTAACTAAACGTTGCATGAATGTTACCTCCAGGAATAATAGGGAAACTTAGCAATTCATTCTTAAAGCACCTTGTCCAACACTAAGGTATGCAAAAATAAGATGTAAGAAATATAAGGACTATTTTGTTTCACGGTGGCTCGTATGCGAATTGCAAACCTTACAAAACTTCTTTATTTCTAATCGGTCATTTGAACTGACCGTATTTTTCATGGTAGTATAATTTCGACTTCCGCATGATGTACATGATAATGTTACTTTTTTCCGCACTTCCGTCACCTACTATTTGCGTATAGATTCTCTAAAAATGTAACATAGTGTCGTTTCTTCGTCAATAAACGATAAAACTTGAACGGAAGCATTATTTTCTCACAATAGCAATCGTTAGTACCTTTATAACTAAAGGCTAATTTCTCTTAGCTCTAAATAGCGCTCGAGTTTTCTTTTCACTCGTTGTAGCGCATTATCTATTGACTTAACATGTCTATTTAATTCTTCTGAAATTTCATGATAAGAACGGCCATCAAGATATAGTACGAGGACTTTACGTTCTAAATCACTTAACAGCTCTCCCATCTTCACTTCAATATCATCAAATTCCTCTTGGTTAATGATTAATTCCTCTGGGTCCATGACTTTTGCACCAGAAATAACATCCATCAACGTCCGATCAGATTCTTCATCATAAATAGGCTTGTCCAATGATACATATGAATTAAGAGGTATATGTTTTTGCCGAGTTGCTGTTTTAATTGCAGTTATTATCTGTCTCGTGATGCACAATTCCGCAAACGCTTTAAACGATGTGAGTTTATCCTCTTTGAAGTCACGAATCGCTTTGTATAAACCAATCATACCTTCTTGAACAATATCCTCTCGGTCAGCGCCTATTAAAAAATACGACCTAGCCTTTGCTCGTACAAAATTTCGATATTTTGAAATTAAATAGTCAAGTGCTTCACTTTGTCCATTATGTACGAGTTCAACCACTTGTTCATCTTCCAAAATCACAAACTCTTCTTTGTTGACCTTACCCTTGTTGATTGGTGAATTCAAGCCGATCCCCCCGACCGTACACAAGATAACAATATTATACAGTATATATTTTGAAAGCGTCAACCAACTATCAGTTACCCCTACGCCACTTTTCCAGCTTTTCCAAGACATCATCTGGCAAGAAAATTTTTGAAACTGGCTTTTTCTCCTCAATCTTCTTTACTTTATGCTGTATACGCCCTTCAATCGATTCCATTTCATTTAACAGCTCTCTCGCTGATTTCCGAAGCGCGCCTTGTCCAAAAATTGCCCATTGCTCTGTAAAATCCGAAGTAGCAACATGTACTTGGGTTTTTATGTTATTTAATGAGATAGCTAGCTTTTCTATACGTTCATCAGCAGTTTCATTTTCTCTAGTATAAATAACTTCTACACGATAATTTTTTTGTTTTTTTTCTATCCCTTTTACTTGATGGGCATCAAAAACAACAATGACTCGATAACCAGTGTATGCTTGATATTCAGCCATTTTTTCAATTAGACGATCTCTTGCTTCAGATAGATTACTTTTCTTCAGCTGCTGCAGGTCAGGCCATGCCCCAATGATGTTATATCCATCGACTAGTAGGATATCCATAAAAACTACTCCCCTAGTGGGTGTCGCTTTCGGTATACCTCATACATTAAAAGGCTAGCAGCCACCGATGCATTCAGTGATGTAACATGCCCAACCATAGGCATTTTAATGAGAAAGTCACATTTTTCCTTAATTAGTCTTCCAATTCCTTTGCCTTCACTTCCAATAATAAGTGCTAACGGCATTTTCCCATCTAGGTTTCGGTAGTCATCTGCTCCCTTAGCATCTGTTCCAACGATCCAAACGCCACGTTCCTTTAATTCCTCGATTGTTCTAGCTAAGTTCGTTACACGAGCAACTGGAATATATTCGATTGCACCAGTAGATGCTTTCGCAACTGTTGCTGTTAATCCCACTGATCTTCTTTTTGGAATAATAATTCCATGCGCACCAACGGCATCAGCTGTTCTCATGATTGAGCCTAAATTATGTGGATCTTCTAATTCATCAAGAAGCAATATAAACGGTGCTTCTCCCTTTTTTTCCGCTGCTGCTAAAATATCGTCAACATGAACATATTCATACGCTGCAACCTGTGCTACAACGCCTTGATGATTTCCTTCAACCATTTGGTCAATCTTTTTTTTCGGGACAAAATTAATGGTAATGCCTCTTTCCTTTGCAAGCTTCGTTATTTGCTGAGCTTGTCCCTTTAATGAATTTTCAGCAACCCATATCTTATTAATATCTCTGGAGGATTTTAACACTTCTATAACAGGATTTCTCCCAATAATATAATCTTGTTCCATTAGCCCTCCTCCTTTCCTTATGCTTTAATGAATTGAAGAGCGAGTTGGATAATTTCTTCTAGACGTTGATGTCTTTTTTCTAAATATAGATATCCAATAAGCGCTTCAAAGGCAGTGCTATATCTGTATGTTTGGACATCGGTGTTTTTTGGTACTGTTCCTGACTTCGCATTTCTCCCGCGCCTAAT
Organism: Metabacillus niabensis; assembly: GCF_902829255.1. Classification (GTDB taxonomy): domain Bacteria; phylum Bacillota; class Bacilli; order Bacillales; family Bacillaceae; genus Metabacillus; species Metabacillus niabensis. The sequence goes on from NZ_CADEPK010000002.1 coordinate 63,352, forward strand.
GACCGCTTCCTCTTCTTCAGAAAATATGCCTTGTGTTGACAGATGATGTAAGATGCTAGCTTGAGCTTTAGCAGAAACATATTTTTTTGCTAAATTATGAAGCTGGTTTGGACGAACGTTCCCACTTGCAAGGAGATGATGCCTAACATAGATCTCATAAACAGCATCGCCAATATACGCTAAGGCTAAGCTATTTAATAGCTTTGAATCTTTAATTTGTTCTAAATCTAAAAACATTTAGTTCCTCTTTTCTTTTAAAGCCTTGACAAGCATATCGAACATTTCAACAACTAATCAAGTGCCCGAAATGCTTGCCATCCAAGTATATGGACTTTAGTTTCTATTTCCTTTATACCCTAATGGAGCAAAAAGTAATCCATTACCCCCGCTTCCATCTTGTACCCTGTGGAGTATCTTCTAGGATAATGTTCATTTCCTTCAATTTTTCACGAATTTCATCAGCTAATGCGAAGTTGCGATCCTTTCTCGCTTGAATTCGTTGATTAATTAATTCATCGATTTCGGCATCTAAAAGCTCTACCTGTGCAAATTTAACACCTAGTACTTCTCCCAATTGGTCAAATACATCAAGAAATGTCTGTATCACCTTTTCAGACGTATTTTGCTCCTCTAAATAGTAATTAGCATGTTTAGCTAAATCAAAAAGTACAGAGATGGCATTTGCCGTGTTAAAATCATCATCCATTTCTGTCTGGAATTGCGTTTGCGCTTCAGAGATTTTCTGTAACCAATCTTCATCATTATGTGTTAAATTATTACTGCTTTCTTTTCGATGTTGTAAGTTCATGTATGAAGTTTTTAATCGTTCAAACGCATTTTGTGTACTCTCTAGCAATTCCTGCGAGAAATTAATTGGGTGTCGATAATGAACAGATAGCATAAAAAATCTCACAACTTGTGGATCAATCTCTTTAATAATGTCATGTACTAATACAAAATTCCCTAGTGATTTAGACATTTTTTCATTATTTATGTTGATATATCCATTATGCATCCAATACTTAGCAAATGGTTTTTCGTTAAGCGCCTCTGATTGAGCAATCTCATTTTCATGGTGTGGGAACGCTAAGTCTTGGCCACCAGCATGAATATCAATCGTATCACCTAAATATTTCTTCGCCATTGCTGAACATTCAATATGCCAACCTGGGCGCCCATTTCCCCAAGGACTTTCCCACGAAATTTCTCCTTCTTTTGCAGCTTTCCAAAGGACAAAATCCAAAGCATCTTGTTTCTTTTCACCAACTTCAATTCGATTTCCTAACCGTAGCTCATCAATCGACTGATGTGATAGCTTTCCATATTCTTTAAATTCTCTCGTTTTATAGTAAACATCTCCACCCGCTTCGTAAGCATACCCTTTATCAATTAAAGCTTGGATGAAGTCTATAATAATATCGATACTTTCTGTAACACGTGGGTGAACTGTTGCCTGCTTGCAGCCTAGTGCTGTAACATCCTCGAAATAGGCTTCAATAAACCGCTCTGCAATTGTTGGGACATCCTCCCCTAGCTCATTTGCAGCCTTTATTAATTTATCATCAACATCTGTAAAATTAGATACATAATTTACTTCATAACCACGATATTCTAAATACCGACGTACTGTATCATAGACGATTGCAGGTCTTGCATTTCCGATATGGATATAGTTATAGACAGTTGGGCCACATACATACATTTTTACCTTGCCTTGTTCAAGGGGTTCAAACGTTTCTTTTTGCCTCGTTAGCGTATTGTACAACTTTATTGTCATGTTCATTCTTTCCTTTCCTTAACTGTTGCACTTCAAACTTCAATCTCGATAACTCTGCCTCTAGCTCTTTAAAACGATCTGCTACTGGATCCGGCAAGTCACAATGATTTAAGTCTTGGTCGACTCTCCGGCCATTTTGCACCTTCACACGACCCGGAATTCCAACCACTGTTGAATGATCCGGAACATCCTTTAAAACAACTGAACCGGCTCCTATTTTAGAATAGGCACCTACAGTAATTGAGCCTAATACCTTGGCACCCGTTGCAATTAATGCATGGTCTTTAATAGTAGGATGCCTTTTTCCCTTTTCTTTACCTGTTCCACCTAATGTAACACCTTGAAACACTGTTACATCATCACCTATTTCACAAGTCTCTCCTATTACGACTCCCATGCCATGGTCGATAAAGAACCGGCGACCAATTTTTGCTGCGGGATGAATTTCAACTCCTGTAAAAAAGCGGCTAATTTGTGAAACTAGTCTTGCTAAAAAGTATAGTTTCCTTTTGTAAAATGCATGTGCAATTCGATGTGCCCAAATCGCATGTAAACCAGAATAAGTTAAAATAACTTCAAAATAACTTCTTGCTGCAGGGTCCTGATCAAATATTACATCGATATCTTCCTTCATCATTTTAAACATTTATTTCCCTCCAATCACTTTGATCGTTTGGCTATACTTTTTTAACAAGGACTACTTTTATTAAGCTTTTTTAAGAATTTGCTCTGTTAAACATAGTTGTTGATTTAAAGCTTCAGGCATTCCTTTCCATGGATGGTCGGGGCTCCTTTAGAGCAACCTTGTGGGTCTCCCATTGACACGTTTCTTTAAGCAGGAGATCATGCCCACCGCTCCAATCTATAAAGTGCCATAAAATCAACAATAACCTTTAACATGGCATGAGAATTAAAAAAAGCGCCTCTGTATCAATGTACAGAGACGCTTAAAGGGCGCGGTTCCACTCTGTTTAGGGACGAGCAGCACTCTTTTTGCTAGCCCATCACCTCAACTTTCACTCTTTAACGCAGAGCAACACGCTTTCCCTTACTAATCCAAATTCAAGACGTTTAGAAAAAGACTCAAAGGTGCATTTCAAGCATTACTTCACATAAACCTCTTTCAGCCAATGGAGGTTCTCTCTAATAAGGAAGTAAAACCCTACTCTCCTTTTCATCGCTTTACCTTATATGATTACCATTACTATATTACATTTTTCAAAAAAAGTTAACTAATAACATTTTTTAATCTTGAAATAACAGTCTCTTTTCCTAAAATAGCTATTGATTTTGGTAAATCTGGCCCATGTGTTTGACCTGTAATCGCAACACGAATTGGCATAAATAAATTCTTACCCTTTTGACCAGTCGCTTTTTGTACAGCCTTAATAGCAGCCTTTACATTTTCATCAGATAGCTTTTCTATGCCTTCCAATTCACTTACAAATGCTTTTAATACTTCAGGAACCGTTTCTCCCTCAAGAACTGATTCTGCTTCTCTATTATAAGAAATCTCTTCTTTAAAGAACAATTCTGTTAAGCTTACAATTTCTGCCCCATAACTCATTTGTTCCTGATAAAGTGTAATTAATTGGTGAATTCTTTCCTTTTCTTCCTCACTCATATTTTCAGATACTTTACCAGATTTAATTAAATGAGGTAAAGCTAATTTAACAAGAGCCTCGTTATCTAATTGTTTAATATATTGATTATTCATCCAAGCAAGCTTTTGGGTATCAAACACAGCTGGTGATTTAGATAATCGTGCTGCATCGAAACGTTCAATAAGCTCAGCTTGACTAAATAGCTCCTCTTCACCACCAGGAGACCAGCCTAGTAAAGCAATAAAATTAAACAGCGCTTCTGGCAAATAGCCTAACTCTTCATATTGCTCAATAAATTGGATAATGGACTCGTCACGCTTACTTAATTTTTTCCGATTTTCATTTACAATAAGCGTCATATGTCCAAATACAGGTACTTCCCAACCAAATGCTTCGTATATCATAATTTGCTTCGGTGTATTTGAAATATGATCCTCACCACGTAAGACATGAGAAATCTTCATTAAGTGGTCATCTACTGCTACTGCGAAATTATAGGTTGGTGTCCCATCCTTCTTCACTATAACAAAATCGCCCATTCCTTCTGATTCAAATGCAATTTCACCTTTAACCATATCGTTAAAACGATATTCTTTGTTAGCAGGTACTCTGAACCGTATGCTGTATGGTAAACCTTTTGCTTCAAGCTCATCCTGCTCTTCCTTAGTTAAATGGGCATGCTTCCCGGAATATTGTGGTGTTTCACCGCGAGCCATTTGTTCTTCTCGTTCCTTCTCAAGCTCTTCTTCCGTAAAATAGCATTTGTATGCTAAATCTTTTGCAAGTAGTTCCTCATAATATTTTTTATAAATATCATTTCTCTCCGATTGACGATATGGACCATACTCCCCGCCAATATCTACACTTTCATCCCAAGTGATTCCAAGCCAATTCATGAACTTTAATTGACTTTGCTCTCCACCCTCAATGTTCCGCTTTTTATCAGTATCTTCAATTCGAACAATGAATTTTCCATTAAGATTTTTTGCAAATAAATAATTAAATAATGCCGTTCTTGCATTTCCAATATGTAAATGACCCGTTGGACTAGGAGCATACCGCACCCTTACTTCATTTGTCATGATTAAACCTCCACACGCTTTGGTTATAAGAGAATTTTCTCTATAAATAAATTCGCTTTATTAACAGACTTCATTTTATCACCAAATTATTCAATATACAAAACTCACTATTTCATTCTTAACAATAATTTAACTCTTTAGACTGTTAAACACTTTGAACCAAGACCGTTGCTAAAGAAGCGATCCCTTCCTGTCTTCCAGTAAACCCTAATTTTTCAGTGGTTGTCGCTTTCACATTCACCTGTGAAATATCTGCTTCAAGTAACTGTGCAATACGTTCTCTCATCTTTTCTATATGTGGTGCCATTTTTGGCTTCTGTGCAATTATTGTGCAATCAATGTTTCCTAGTTCATACCCTTTTGCTTTTACAAGAGACCAAACATGTGTTAGTAGCTTTGCTGAGTCTGCATCTTTAAATTTAGGATCTGTATCAGGAAAATGCTTGCCAATATCCCCTTCACCAATTGCCCCTAAGCAAGCATCAGCGACAGTATGTAATAAAACATCAGCATCTGAATGACCTAATAGTCCCTTCTCATATGGTATTTCAATCCCACCGATTATTAGCGGTCTTCCATCGACTAATTGATGTACGTCAAAACCTTGTCCAACTCTAATCATTATGTCCCTCTTTCCTCATTACTTATTTGTCTCTTTTCGACTATCAAGAATTGCATTTGCTAGTAATAAATCCTCTGGAGTCGTTAACTTAATATTCGTATAGTCCCCTAAAACGATAGAAACCTGCTTCCCAACCCGTTCAATTAAGCTGGCATCATCTGTTCCTAAGTAGTTATCTGTTGCTGCGTGTTGGTGTGCCTCTAAAATTAGAGATAACCGAAATGCCTGTGGTGTTTGAATTGACCATAAGCTTGATCTCTCGACTGTTTCAACAACCAAACCATTGTTTACTCGTTTAATCGTATCCTTAACAGGAACTGCTAACGTTGCTGCACCTGTAGGCACTGCCCCACTAATAAGCTGTTCAATCTGTTCATGTGATATAAATGGTCTTGCCCCATCATGTACAAGAATAAAATCACAAGAATCAACTGCTTGTAATCCGTTATATACACTTAATTGCCTTTCTGCTCCACCTGAAACTAAACGTTTTACTTTTTTGATTTCATATTGTTCAAGTAACTTAATAAATTCTTCACGCTCTTGTTCATTAATGACTAACACTATACCTGAACAATTTGGATGTGCTTCAAAAACCTTTAATGTATGAATAATAATGGGAGTACCTTTAAGCTCAATAAACTGCTTATTTTTCCCTGCATTCATTCGTTTCCCTTGTCCTGCAGCTGGAATAATTACTTGATAATTCATAGAGTTTCTCCTTCAATAATTCAGTATACCATCATCTTAAAAGATTCGCCTAAATATGTAAAACAGCCCATGAAACATTTGCTTTCACATGCTTCATGGGCTACTTGTTAAGTTGAATTTATGTTCTATCTTACATTATCCAATGTTATAATGCTTTTTCTAGCATTTTGGGTTTAGCAAAAATCATTCTTCCCGCTGATGTTTGAAGTACACTTGTGACGAGAACATCTATATGCTTACCGATATAATTTCGACCATCTTCAACTACAATCATTGTTCCATCATCTAAATAAGCAATTCCTTGATTATGTTCCTTACCATCTTTAATCACTTGTACATTCATTTCTTCCCCAGGTAAAACAACTGGTTTAACTGCATTGGCTAAATCATTAATATTAAGAACATGGACCTTCTGTAATTCACAAACCTTATTCAAATTAAAATCATTTGTTACTACAACACCAGAGGTAAGCTTTGCTAGCTTCACTAACTTACTGTCAACCTCTTGAATATCCTCGAAGTCACCTTCATAAATTTCAACATTAATTGCAAGTTCCTTTTGAATCCGATTTAAAATATCTAATCCTCTGCGTCCTCTATTACGCTTTAAAACATCTGAAGAATCCGCAATATGTTGAAGCTCTTCTAATACAAATTGTGGAATAACAATTGTTCCTTCTAAAAATCCAGTTTGACAAATATCCGCAATTCTACCATCAATAATGACACTTGTATCTAGAATTTTAAGCTTCTTCTCTTCTTGTTCTAGCTCTTCCTCAGTTGAGCCCTTTTTCTTTCCAATACGATTTGGCATTGAAAATAGGTTAATTAATTCGTCTCTTTTCTTAAAACCAATTTGGAAACCAAGATATCCGAGCAAAAGTGTTAAAAATATAGGAATAATTGTATTAAACAATTGATATTGTATTTCATTTAATGGAATTCCGATAAGAAAAGCAATTATAAGACCAAAGATTAATCCTAAGCTTCCAAATAAAACATCCGTAACAGGAGCCTTTACAACAGCCTCTTCTAACAACTTTATCCAATTCACGACGTAATCTACAATCCAAAAAGTTGCAACAAAAAATATAATTGCACCTAATACTGCTAAGGTATATGGCGTATTAATAAAAGGTATGTCCTGCATAGATAAAAGCTCTAGTAGTTTGGGCATAAGGAAGATCCCTAACATTCCACCCACACATAGAAATAACAGTTGTATTATGCGTTTAATTAACATACCTTCACCTCCTTTTTACGTTATATTTACTTTATCTTACTTCTTGTCTTTGTGAAATAAAAAATCAAAAATGTAAATAGATTGATACAATGCTGTAAACTATCAGAGTTTTGCACAGCATTCTAAAATTTTAGTCATTTTTTTCTTTGAGTTTCGGTTTCGCTCCTTTTCTAAATCGAGGTTGATATACAGTGAGAAAAGAAACATTACTGAAAAAATGACTCTATATACTTAAAGTGATTTTAAAAAACAATTTTAATATACCCTAATTTGACGAATTTAAATCAAAAATGTTGCAAGTTTCATTAAAATTTCTTATATTTTACGTTCAACTAAAAGTTGATCTTGCAATCTCTTTAATCCCTCTTTAATCTTTTTCGCCCTAACCTCACCAATACCTTCTACCTCATCTAACTGTTCTACGGATGCATGCAAAATAAGTTTCAAATTTTTAAAAGCTGTCACTAAATTTTCAATAATTATTGTCGGAAGTCTCGGAATCTTATTTAACATGCGATATCCTCGTGGCATGACAGGGCTCTCGACCGTTGTAAATGAAGAATAGCCAAGCAATTTAAATAAAACCGAATCCTCTATAAGTTCAAAGCTGGAAAGCTCTTGAAGTTGTTTTAGAATTTGATAGGCATCCGCTATTTTCTCATTCGAATAATCTTTAATTAATAATGCCGCTTCTTCCTCTAATCCAGAGAGCAATTCAGCTAATTGTAATCTTATGAGATGACCTTCTGCACCTAATTCATTTACATAATCGTTAATCTCATCCTTAATTCGAAAAACCATTTCAAAGCGATGTAATACAAGAATTACCTCTTTAAACGTAACAAGTTCTTCTAATTCTAATGCTCCTAATGTTGCAATTGATTGGTCTAACACTAACTTGTATTTTTCCAACGTTTGAATGGCCTGATTTGCCTTTGTTAAAATAACCCCTATGTCTCTAAGAGCATACCTTAATTCACCATGATATAACGTGATAACGTTTCGTCTCTGCGAAATCGCAATCACTAGGTTACCAGTTTGCTTTGCCACTCTTTCTGCAGTCCGATGCCTCATACCGGTTTCAGAAGAATATATCGATGGATCGGGAACAAGCTGTGCATTTGCATAAACAATCCTATTCCCTGTATCACTTAATATAATAGCCCCATCCATTTTTGCTAATTCATACAAATGTGCCGATGAAAATGGACATTGGATAGAAAAACCACCATCAATAACCTCTTTCACTTTCTCATTATGTCCGACAACGATTAACCCACCGGTTTTTGCGCGAAGGACATTTTCAATTCCTTCTCTAATCGGTGTCCCCGGTGCAACAAATTGCAAAATTTCATTTAACGTTTTATCACCCGATTTATTCTCTTTATCTGACATTTATTATCCTCCTAATGTTTTCTGGAGGGCTTCAGCTACATTTTTTACGCCAATTATTTCGATATCATCTGGAGCATGCCAACCACCGATATTAGCAGACGGAATAATCGCCCTCTTGAATCCAAGCTTTGCAGCCTCAATGACTCTTTGTTCAATTCGAGATACCCTTCTAACTTCTCCTGTTAAACCAACTTCTCCGATGATAACATCCGTTGGTTTCGGCGGAGCATCCTTAAAGCTTGAGGCGATACTAACTGCAACTGCTAAGTCTATAGCAGGTTCGTCTAGCTTTACACCTCCAGCTACTTTTAAATAAGCATCTTGATTTTGTAATAGTAAGCCCACTCGTTTTTCCAAAACAGCCATTAATAAAGGAACACGGTTATGATCGATTCCTGTTGCCATACGTCTAGGATTTCCGAAGCTAGTCGGCGATATTAATGCTTGAATTTCTACAAGAACCGGTCTCGTACCTTCCATAGATGCTACGACTGTTGATCCCGCAGCTCCCTTTGACCTTTCCTCAAGAAAGATTTCTGATGGATTTAGAACTTCTTCTAAACCTGATTCCTTCATCTCAAAAATGCCCATTTCATTAGTTGATCCAAATCGATTTTTTACAGCTCGTAAAATTCGATATGTATGATGTCTTTCCCCTTCAAAGTAAAGAACGGTATCAACCATATGCTCTAATAATCGAGGTCCAGCTATGGATCCCTCTTTCGTAACATGACCAACGATAAAGATCGCAATTCCTTTTGTCTTTGCAATTCTCATTAATTCAGCTGTAGACTCTCTAACTTGAGAAACACTACCTGGGGCAGAGCTTATTTCACTATGGAATACCGTTTGAATAGAGTCAACGACAACAAATGTTGGATTCATTTCTTCAATTGCCTTGGAAATAAAGCTTAAATCTGTCTCTGATAATACGTATAGTTTATTAGATTTAACCCCTAGACGATCAGCCCTAAGTTTTGTTTGTTTGACTGATTCTTCCCCGGAAATATATAAAACATCATTTCCATTTTCAGCTAACTGGGATGATACTTGTAGTAATAAAGTGGATTTTCCAATACCGGGATCGCCACCGATTAATACGAGTGATCCCTTAACAATTCCACTTCCTAATACTCGATTAAATTCTTTTAGGTTCGTATATATTCTTGGTTCTTGAGTTGTTTCAATGTTGGTGATTGGGGAAGGTTTTTGTACAGTTTGCGATGAATGTGCAAACACTGCCTTACGAGGTGAAGCTGGTTTTAAGAGTTCCTCTGTCATTGTGTTCCATTCTTGACAGCCTGGACATTTCCCCATCCATTTAGGGGATTCATATCCGCATGATTGACATATATATTTTAATTTTGTTTTTGCCATAAATGTGTTCCTCTCTTAATAGATTAGCCATTAGACTAGCTAATTATGATACATATCTTCATTATATAGAAAGGAGATTAAAATAGGAGAGTTCTTTTCGTTTGAGAACAAGAAACTATAAAGAAAGGAGGCACACATTTTTCAGTATGCCTCACATGTTCCATTTGTTTACTGCTATTTTACTTCTTCTTTTTCAGCCGTTTTAACGACAAATTCACCATTTTCAACATCTAAAATAATCTTTTGACCTTTATCAATTGTACCTTTTAACAGCTCTTCAGATAAACGATCCTCTACATTTTTTTGGATTGAGCGACGTAGTGGTCTTGCACCGTATTCAAGGTCAATTCCTTCATCAGCAATTTTCTCTTTAGCTGCATCCGTTAATTCCAACGTTAAATCTTGTTCCTTTAGACGCTTTGTAAGCTGGTCAGACATAAGAGAAACAATTTCTTTTAGATGTTTTTTCTCTAATGAGTGGAAGACGATGATTTCATCAATTCTGTTTATAAACTCTGGTCTGAACGCACGTTTAAGCTCGTTCATTACTTTATCTTTCATATCCTTGTAATTTTGTGTTTCGTCTTGGACGTTAAAGCCAACATATTTATTTCGTTTTAATTCACTTGCTCCAACGTTAGACGTCATAATTAAAATTGTATTTCTAAAATCAACCGTACGACCTTTAGAGTCAGTTAATCTTCCATCTTCTAATACTTGCAACAAGATATTAAATACATCTGGATGTGCTTTCTCAATCTCATCAAGAAGTACAACAGAATAAGGTTTTCTTCTAACCTTTTCAGTTAGCTGACCACCTTCATCATATCCAACATATCCAGGAGGTGAACCAACTAAACGGGATGTAGAATGTTTCTCCATATACTCTGACATATCGATGCGAATCATTGCATCCTCATCACCAAAAATCGATTCAGCTAATGCTCTTGCAAGCTCTGTTTTCCCAACACCAGTTGGCCCTAAGAAAATGAAAGAACCAATCGGGCGTTTCGGATCCTTTAACCCAGCACGAGCACGTCTCACAGCTTTAGCAACAGCAACTACTGCTTCATCTTGACCAATAACTCTCGAATGTAAAAGGTTTTCCATATTCAAAAGCTTATCTGTTTCTGTTTGTGCTAAACGAGATACTGGGACACCAGTCCAGCTTGATACAACCATCGCAATATCTTCTACTGTGACTTCTGTATTTTCTTGACCTTGTTTTTCTTTCCATGTTTTTTTCGTTTCTTCTAGCTGTTCACGTAAACGTTGCTCAGTGTCACGTAAGGAAGCCGCCTTTTCAAATTCTTGACTTTGAACTGAAGCATCCTTCTCTTTACGGATTTCCTCAAGCTTTTGCTCAAGCTCCTTTAAATTTGGTGGTGTTGTGAAAGAGCGTAACCGAACTTTTGAGCCCGCCTCATCAATTAAATCAATTGCTTTATCTGGCAAGAAACGATCAGATATATAACGATCTGACAATTTAACTGCAGCATCAATTGCTTCATCTGTAATCGAAACTCGATGATGTGCTTCATATCGATCACGTAAGCCTTTTAAGATTTTAATACTTTCTTCAATTGTTGGTTCATCCACTTGAATAGGTTGGAATCTTCTTTCAAGTGCAGCATCTTTTTCAATGTATTTTCGATATTCATCAAGTGTTGTAGCACCGATACATTGCAATTCACCTCGTGCTAATGAAGGCTTTAAAATATTTGACGCATCGATAGCACCCTCAGCACCGCCTGCACCAATTAACGTGTGTAATTCATCGATAAACAAAATGATGTTTCCTGCTTGACGAATTTCATCCATTACTTTTTTAAGTCTATCCTCGAATTCACCACGATATTTCGTACCAGCAACAACTGTACCCATATCAAGAGTCATAACCCGTTTATCTCTTAATATTTCCGGAACCTCATTTTGAACAATTTGCTGTGCTAATCCTTCAGCAATAGCTGTTTTACCTACACCAGGCTCCCCGATTAATACTGGGTTGTTTTTTGTCCGTCTGCTTAACACTTCAATAACGCGTTGAATTTCTTTACTACGACCAATAACAGGATCTAGACTTCCTTCTCTAGCTATCGCCGTTAAATCACGAGCTAAACTATCAAGCGTTGGCGTATTCGCACTAGCCATGCTTCCACCTTGATGATTAGATGATGTTTCATTGCTGCCTAGCAATTGAAGGACTTGTTGTCTCGCTTTATTAAGGCTTACACCTAGGTTGTTTAATACTCTTGCTGCAACACCTTCGCCTTCACGAATAAGCCCTAATAAAATATGCTCAGTCCCTACATACGAATGACCTAATTTTCTCGCTTCATCCATTGATAGTTCTATTACCTTTTTTGCTCTAGGTGTATAGTGAATTGTTTGTGATACATCCTGACCTCTGCCAATTAATCCTTCGACTTCTTTTTGGATTTTCTCTGGTCCAAGGCCTAAAGCGATTAAAGCTTTTGCCGCAATTCCTTCACCTTCACTCACAAGTCCTAGTAAAATATGTTCCGTTCCGATATTATTATGACCTAAACGAACTGCTTCCTCTTGTGCTAAAGCAAGTACCTTTTGTGCGCGCTCTGTGAATCTTCCAAACATCATGACTATTCATCCTCCATCCGTTTGTTTCGTTCCATTTCTAGATTTAAACGCTCCCTAATTAAAGCAGATCGCCGTACATCTCTTTCTTCTGGTCGTAATGGGCCACCAAAGTATTGCTGTAAGAAACCAGGTTGTGTTAATATCATTAACTCGTTAAGCATGTTTCGCGATACATCTTTAATTATTCCTAAATCAATGCCTAATCTAACATCTGAAAGACATTTTGCAGTTTCATTAGATTCGATTATACGACTATATGCCAATGTACCAAAGGAACGATATACCCTATCCTCAAGTTGGGTCTGTGAGGAATTATACAATGCTTCTCTCGTACTTCTTTCCTGTGTTATTAACTGTTGGACTACACTAATGAGATCCTCTACAATGTCTTTCTCAGATTTACCTAATGTTATTTGATTAGAAATCTGGAATAGGTTCCCGATTGCTTCACTACCCTCACCATAAATTCCTCTTACAACTAAGCCTAGTTGATTTATTGCTGGGATAATTCGGTTAATTTTTTGCGTAAGGACTAATGCCGGTAAATGCATCATAACAGAGGCACGCAATCCAGTCCCAACATTTGTTGGACAACTAGTTAAATACCCTAGTTTTTCATCAAAAGCATAATCAACCTCTTTTTCAATCCAATCATCTAATTTATTCGCCATTTCCAACGCTTCAGTTAACTGAAATCCTGGAAATAAGCATTGAATTCGGATATGGTCTTCTTCATTGATCATGATACTTACTTCTTCATTTTCAGATAATAAGCAACCTCCATAAGAAGAGTTTTCTGCTAGATTCGGACTTATTAAATGCTTTTCAACCAATACTCGCTTTTGAATCGGTTGCATTTCATTCATCTTTATTAGCTCTAATTGACCAATATGTTCAAATCCTTTACTTGAATACGTTGTTTCAAAAAACGTTAAAATATTCTGGAGCTCTTCATTTGTTGAAATGGTCGGAAATTTATACATATCAATATTTCTAGCTAAACGAATTCGGCTACTAAGGACAATATCTGAGTCTGGACCATCTTTCATCCATGCACTAACTGCCCTATTCGTAAATTTCTGGAGTGACATCACAATCCCTCCTTATTGCTTAACTTTTTTTCCAGTGATTTTATTTCATCTCTTACTTCTGCTGCTTTTTCAAATTCCTCTTGAAGGATATATTCATTAATTTTACTTTTTAAAATTTCGATTTGTTTTCGAATATGAAGGTCGCCACCAATACGCTTAGGGATTTTACCCGCATGCACTGTATTCCCACCATGTACACGTTTAAGGATTGGTGTTATATAGTTTTTAAAGGTCGGGTAGCAATTGGAACAACCGAATCGACCAACCTTTTTAAATTGTTGAAGAGTCATTTTACATTGTTCACAGTGTGGTTGATCATTCGAATGAAAAACATTATTTTCTTGCTTAACCTTTCCTGTTTCCATATTTAGAAGACCTGTAAGCAAATTATTTAACGAAAAACCAGCACTACCATTAAACATAAAGAGATCACTGTTTCCTTGAGCACAATGCTCACACATATGAACCTGGGTTTTTTCACCATTAATCACTTTTGTAAAGTGAAACGTAGCCGGTCTTTCATTACATTCCTGGCATATCATCCGTCTCCCCTACTTTCTACTTATATTTCAACGAGGTTAACATTGCCTTTACCATTCTTGCCCTCAATTCATCTCGATGCGGTAAATCTATATACAGAACTGAGCGATCAATAACACTTAACATTAGCTTTGCTTCCCTTTCAGATATAACTTCCTCACTAACGAGTCTACCGATAATATCTTCTGCAGCTGCTTGTGAAAGGCGGTGATTTATTAAGTGGAGAATTTGGTCTAGAAGATGTGCTTGATTATTTGCTTGAACTTTAATAATCCGAATATAGCCTCCTCCACCACGTTTACTTTCAACAACATAGCCTCTTTCGATTGTAAATCTTGTATTAATTACATAGTTTATCTGTGAAGGTACACATTGAAATTTATCCGCAATTTCACTACGTTTAATTTCAACTATTTCTTTGCCACTATTATCCAAAACATGTTTTAAGTATTGTTCAATAATGTCCGAAATATTTCTCACTCTACCTCCCCCTCACTGACTTTGACTATATTTGACTTTAATCTTACTATAAAACGAACAGAAAAATTTTTCAACTTTTCTGTTTCACTTTAAATATTGCCAAAATTACCTGATGTAAAACCCATTAGTATATTTTTTCTATTTCAGGATTTTCGACAATAATTCTTTCTATTACATGTTCTTCAATTGTTGGCATATTTACATCAATTGTATAGTTTAAAGTAACCAAACCCTCACTATTTTTATGACATTCCGTTAACATGACTTTTGTGATTTTTAAATTATATGTATTTAGTTTTTTAATTACCTGATCTACTTTGCCTTTATTAGATTTTATAACAACCTTTATTTTTCTTCTTAACTTTTTACTATTCATATACTTCTCAAGACGATTTAAAAAGATTAAGCACATTAAAACCATAATAGTCGTAAAAAGTGCAGCTACATACATTCCAGCTCCAATAACTAAACCTAAACCTGCTACAATCCAAATAGATGCAGCTGTAGTTAGTCCCCTCACAGTCGCACCTTTTACTAAAATTGTTCCGCCACCTAAAAATCCTATTCCACTTATAACATATGATGGAATTCTTGCCGGATCAAATCGAATATTTCCGTTACTTTCAATATATTCATTAAATCCATATAATGATAAAATCATCATTAAGCAAGAGCCCATACCTACCAGGAGATGTGTACGAAACCCTGCAGGATGATTATTAAATTCTCTTTCCAAACCAATTACTCCACATAAAAACGTTGCAACAATTATTCGAAAGAATATTGTATATGTCTCTTGGCTAAATAACTCAATATAATTCACTATTCATTCTCCTATTATAAGATCATCCAAACATTCTTTTTTATAAATTTGAATTTTTGTTTTACTATATTTATTAATACAGCTTCTAAAAAAGACCAGAATCTTTACTGTTCTTTTTTGGGGGCTATTTTTATAAACCTTGTTGCTTTATTAGTAGTCGCTTTGGTTAATTTCCTCTTCAAATATTTTATAAATTTATAAAAATAAATGTTTTGTTTCCCGTTATATTACATATTTGAATAATAATTTAAAATAATGGTTCTTCATAATAAGCCAATAACTTATTTAAACGCAAAAAAAGACCAGTATTTCTACTGATCTTTTTCCATCTTACCTGGCAACGTCCTACTCTCACAGGGGGAGTCCCCCAACTACCATCGGCGCAGAGAGCTTAACTTCCGTGTTCGGATTTCGGCTTGCGATAAGCGGCGAATCTCTTCGGAAGCTTGTTCGTTCCAATCCTCATGTGCCCGAAGAACGCACATTCCGGTTTTCTCTCTCTGCACTTCCTACGACCTTCTTGCTTCTCCCAAGCCTCAGGCTAGTAAGTATACTTTGTCTCTACGCTTCTCTATCAACCTATCGGTTTTTATTTAAACACACAAAAAAGACCAGTATTTCTACTGATCTTTTTCATCTTACCTGGCAACGTCCTACTCTCACAGGGGGAGTCCCCCAACTACCATCGGCGCTGAAGAGCTTAACTTCCGTGTTCGGCATGGGAACGGGTGTGACCTCTTCGCCATCGTCACCAGATACATATTTAGTTTGAAGGATGTTCCTTCAAAACTAGATAACGATTTATAATATTCATTCACTTAGTTTAACGCTCTTTATATCTAGCTCGTGAAGCCATTGGCTTCTTCTGCTTTTTTAAATTAGGTTAAGTCCTCGAACGATTAGTATCTGTCAGCTCCACGTGTCACCACGCTTCCACCTCAGACCTATCAACCTGATCATCTTTCAGGGTTCTTACTCACTAATGTGATGGGAAATCTCATCTTG
>NZ_CADEPK010000003.1 GCF_902829255.1 Metabacillus niabensis
TTAATTAACTCCTTGCTTTCTCAATAACCTTTTATTTATCATTTATACTTATTCTCTAAAGGATCAATAAAAAAGCGAGAGTTCCCTTAGATAAAACTAAGGAATCCCTCGCTTATTTTAATTTGAATTTAAAAAACAAGTCGTTTTACTTATGTCTCATTTGTGGGAATAATAATACATCTCGAATAGAAGGTGCGTTTGTTAACAGCATAACTAATCGATCGATTCCAATACCTAATCCACCAGTTGGAGGCATACCATATTCTAATGCTTCTATAAAATCCTCATCCATCATATGAGCTTCATCATTACCTTGCTCACGCTCTTTCAATTGAGCCTCAAAACGTTCCTTTTGGTCTATTGGGTCATTTAACTCAGTAAATGCATTCGCGTGCTCTCTCGCTACAATAAACAATTCAAAACGGTCAGTAAAACGTGGATCATCCGCGTTTTTCTTCGCTAAAGGAGAGATTTCTACTGGATGACCATAGATGAATGTTGGTTGAATAAGTTTTTCTTCAACCTTTTGTTCAAAGAATTCATTTACGATATGACCGTAAAGCATGTGTTCACCAATTTCAACATTATGCTCTTTAGCTAAAGCTCTAGCTTCTTCAACAGACATCTCTTTCCAGAAATCTGCTCCTGTGTATTCTTTAATTGCATCAACCATATGAAGTCTTGTCCACTTAGGCTCAAGATTAACTTCATATTCACCGTATTGGATTGTAGTTGTTCCTAATACTTCTTTCGCGATATGCGCAATCAAATTCTCTGTTAATTCCATGATATCTTGATAATCTGCATATGCTTCATAAAGTTCAATCATCGTGAATTCAGGGTTGTGGCGTGTTGAAACACCTTCATTTCTAAATACACGACCTATTTCATAAACTTTTTCCAACCCACCTACAATAAGGCGTTTCAAATGAAGCTCAATAGCAATACGCATATACAAAGGCATATCTAGTGCATTATGGTGAGTGATGAATGGTCGCGCAGATGCACCACCAGGGATTGAATGCATAGTTGGTGTTTCAACCTCAAGGTAGCCATGATCATCAAGGTATCGACGCATTGCTTGAATTATTTTACTTCTAAATATAAAAGTCTTTTTACTATCAGGATTCATAATCAGATCAACATATCTTTGACGATAGCGTTGTTCGATATCTTTTAATCCATGGAACTTGTCTGGTAATGGACGTAAAGCCTTTGTTAACAGCTCAAACTTCTCTACTTTTATTGATAGTTCTCCTACCTTTGTTTTAAAGACATTACCAGTAACACCTATAATATCTCCTAAATCGGCAGAATTAAAAATTTCGTATGCCTCATCTCCGATAGCATCCTTACGAACATAAATTTGAATTTGTCCCGATAAATCTTGTATATGGGCAAAACCAGCTTTTCCTTTACCACGTTTCGTCATAATACGACCTGCTATTGTAACCGGGATTTCCTTTTCATCAAGCTCTTCTTTTGTTTGTCCGTCATATAAATCAATAATATCCTGTGTTTGATGTGTTCTCTCAAAGCGTTGACCGAATGGGTCTAAGCCTTTTTCTTGTAGATTATGTAACTTCTCACGTCTTACCCTTAACTGGTCATTTAATTCTTCTTGATTCATTTCTTCTTGGCTCATGTTTGCAACTCCTAATCTTTATTTAGAACATTATGTAAGACATTCACGCCCAAATCTAACATAGTCCTAATTTTTTATACAAAATATAGTAGTTTAAATATTGTTTATACTTAGACCATCCGAAACAACGTCTAAAAAAGTATTCCTTAACCCTTAGTTTAACACAATCTATGCTTTTTCTTCATAGATTTCGTCATTAAAAAAAAGCAGAAAACTGCCAGGGAATACTGGCAGTAAAACAATCATTAACCTACTAGACTTGCGCTTTTTTCTTTTGCTTCAATTTCGAGAACAAATTCATCTAAAAGAGTAACAAATTCTTCTCTCGTATTCATCAAATTAACATCATTCCGAACTTTAGCATTACCTCTAATGCCTTTTAGATACCAGGCGGCATGTTTTCTCATTTCACGGACAGCAATATTTTCATTTTTTAATGCAATTAGGCGATCAAGATGAAGTTTACATACTTCCATTTTTTCTCTTACACCTGGTTCACCCATCAATTCGCCAGTTTCTAAATATTTAACTGTTCGGTAAATCATCCATGGATTACCTAATGCAGCACGACCTATCATTACACCGTCTACACCTGTTTCATCAAGCATCCGCTTTGCATCTTGAGGTGTATTTACATCACCATTACCAATGACCGGGATGCTGACAGATTGCTTTACTTCTTTAATGATATCCCAATTTGCAGTTCCTTCATACATTTGAACACGGGTTCTTCCGTGTAAAGCAATTGCTTTTCCGCCTGCTCGTTCAACCGCTTGGGCATTTTCTACAGCATAAATATGATCTTCATCCCAGCCCATACGCATTTTTACTGTTACCGGCTTTTCTACAACGTCAACAACTGCTGAAACCATATCATAAATCTTATTCGGGTCTAATAGCCATTTAGCACCTGCATCACATTTTGTAATTTTAGGTACTGGGCATCCCATATTAATGTCAATAATATCTGCGGTTGTGTTTTTATCTACAAATCTCGCTGCTTCTACAAGTGTTTCTTTTTTCCCACCAAAAATTTGTAAGCTTAAAGGTTTTTCACGCTCATCAATATAAAGCATCCCCATTGTCCTTGCGTTATTATACAAAATTGCCTTATCACTTACCATTTCTGCACATACTAAGCCAGCACCAAACTCTTTGACTGTTAAACGGAATGCTGAATTACAGACGCCTGCCATTGGAGCCAGTACAATTCTATTTTTTAATTCAATATCCCCAATTTTAAACATTCCAAACCCCCTTTCCTTTTTTATTCATTTGGATTTAATTCATCAACAGAAATATCAAGAGCATTAGCCACTTCCTCGATAAACTGTTTACTTGGTTCACGGTTGCCTCTTTCTATTTCACCTAATACTGAAACAGAAACACCAAGGTCTTTCGCAAAACTTTCTTGGGTAAAGCCTTTTAACTTTCTAAAAGCGCGAATACGTCTACCCCATTTTTCTGCTTCCATATTCGTACCCCTTCTTTATCTTGTAATTGATCTATGATAGATGATAATGATTCACCTTTATCTGCGATGTGAATATTCTTGTTTAATTCATATAATGGAATTAATACAAAAGAACGTTCATGCATTCGTGGATGTGGAACCATTAATTGTTCCGATACAATATTTTCATGATTATAAAGCAAAATGTCAAGGTCTAATGTACGAGGTCCCCATCGCACAATCCGCTTCCGATTGAAATGATTCTCCGTATTTTGCAAGACATTTAGCAATTCAAAAGCTGATAAATCGGTCTTTATACGTATGACCATATTTAAAAATTTATCTTGATCGGTATAACCAATTGGTTCTGTCTCATAAATGGAGGAAATATCTACCACTTCAATTTTAGGATGTTTATGGATTTTTTTTACGGATTGCAGCAAGTATTCCTCTCGATCTCCGATATTAGAACCAATTGCAATATATGACTCAACTTTCATACTCTGCCCCTTGTAATTTCAACTGCAACATCCTTATAATGACCTCTTATTGGGGGATCAGGCTTAATTAGTTTTACAGTGCAGGTTTGAACAGCTTTAAATGTTGAGAGTATTTCTTTAGCAATGTTCTCAGCAACCGCCTCGATTAGCTTAAATGGCTGACCTTCTACAATTTCCTTACAACGATTATATAACATCGCATAGTTCACCGTATGCGTTAAATCATCAGTCTCTCCTGCCTTAGACAAATCTAATTCAACCGTTAAATCAACTCTAAATCTCTGACCTAATTTTGTCTCTTCTGCTAAAACACCATGGTATCCGTAAAACTCCATACCATTTACATAAATCTTATCGATTTTGGTATCCTCCTTTTCCAAGCATAGCATCCATCATTTTAGCCATTCTTGAAATCTCTAACACATCATGGATTCTCACGATTTGACAACCTCTTTCAATTCCTAAGCAAACCGTTGCTCCTGTTCCTTCCATACGGTCATTTGCAGGTAAATCCAATACATGTCCAATAAATCGTTTCCTAGATGTTCCTAATAATACTGGGTAACCGAGCGCCACAAATGCATCTAAATGGTTCATTACCTGCAAATTATCATCCATTGTTTTTGCAAAGCCTACACCTGGATCTAAGATGATATTTTCATCTTTTACACCTGCATCTTTTACGATTTTAACAGATTCTATTAAATCTTCTATCATGTCAGGAATTAAATCTTTATAGTTTAGGTTGTTACGATTATGCATTAAAATAATCGGCACATTATATGTCGCAGCAACACTTGCCATATTTGGATCTGCTTTTGCACCCCAAATATCGTTAATAATCGTAGCTCCAGCTTCAATTGATTGCTTTGCAACTTCCGCTTTATATGTATCGATTGAAATTGGAACATCAACTTCTTCCGAAAGCCGTTTAATGACTGGGATAACACGTTTGAGCTCTTCCTCAACTGAAACAGCTTCAAAACCAGGTCTTGTCGACTCTCCACCAATATCAATAATATCAGCCCCGTTTTTCACCATTTCTTTTGCGTGAGTTATTGCACGATCTAGTTCTACATAACTTCCACCGTCTGAAAAAGAGTCAGGTGTAATATTCAAAATTCCCATAATTAAAGTTTTTTCACCGTAATCGAGTATATGTTTTCCACAAACGATTTTTTCGTTACTCGTTACTCTATTCATAGTTAACACTACCTTTACATCTCATCTATACTTAATAGTTTTGACCGAAACCTTGCATATAACTCATTTAACTTTCTGTATACTTCCCCATCCTTACCAGCTAACTCATAGCTATCGACTTTTTTAACAGCCAAAATCTCTTGTGATGAGTTTGTAATCAAAACTTCCGATGCACCTTTTATTTCTTCCTTTGGATAAAAACCTTCCTCACAAGGTATATTCAGAATAGCTAAGCATTTGATGACAAATAGCCTAGTAATTCCGTTTAATATTCCCGTATCTAAAGATGGAGTATAAACTTTATTACCCTTTATCCAGAAAATATTCGATACAATTCCTTCCGCAATATATCCTTCCCTTGTTAAAAAAATCCCTTCTACATCAGGATGATTTATAAGTTCTCTTTTACCTAATATATTATTTAAATAATGGTGGGATTTTAGGCGAAAATCCCCCTCTGGTGTATTTCTTCGCAACTTTAAAAACGCCGCATTCTTCTCTTCTACTTCTAAGGATGGCGCCTTTCTAATAAACAATAGAATTGTAGGTTGTCTATAATCCTGTACAAGCTTTCCGACCTCACCTACACCCGCTGAGATATTTAAACGAGCTGTCACATCTTCCTCTTCAAAACCATTTAGTTTTACTAACTGTTTAATAATAGACTTTATTTCATCAAAATCAATTTGATAGTATATCCCTAATTCTCTAAGAGCCTCTTGAAGTCTTCGCATATGATCATGAAGGAGAAACGGGAATCCTTTATAAATCCTAAATGTTTCAAATGCACCTATACCATAAAGAAAGCCATGATCGAATGGAGAAATCGTGGCTTCCGTATCCTTTATAAATTGTGAATTGCAATAAATATACACGTTATAAACTCTTTTCTACTAATTTATAATGCTGAATAAAATTGCTTAATAAATCCTTACCAAATGATGTCATAATTGACTCAGGATGAAATTGTACACCTTCAATCGGAAGTGTTTTGTGTCGGATTGCCATTATTTCATTCTCATCGGTCCATGCGGTAACTTCTAGACAATCTGGAAGGGTTTCATTTTTTACAATTAACGAATGATAACGTGTCGCTGTAAACGGATTTTCTAGATTTTCAAAAATCGTCTCACCGTTATGATTAATCTTTGACGTTTTTCCATGCATTAAACGTTCAGCACGAACAACATCGCCCCCAAACACTTGGGCAATTGATTGATGTCCTAAACAAACTCCAAATATAGGGATTTTACCAGCAAAATACTTAATTGCTTCCATGCTAATTCCTGCTTCATTCGGACTACAAGGACCAGGAGAAATCATGAGAAATTGGGGATTTAATTCCTCAATTTCACTAATAGTAATCTCATCATTTCGCTTTACAACCAATTCCTCTCCTAGTTCACCTAAATACTGGACTAAATTAAATGTAAAAGAATCATAGTTATCAATCATTAATATCACTATTCTCACCTCAGGTCTCTTATTTTCTCTTCTTTACTCAACTCAATTGCTTTCATTAATGCTTGAGCCTTTTTTAATGACTCTTTATATTCAAATTCCGGATTGGAATCAATGACAATTCCCGCTCCAGATTGAACATACCCATATCCATCTTTAGCTAGTAATGTACGAATGACTATATTAAGCTCCATATTTCCATCAAAGCCAATCCACCCTATAGAACCAGTATAAATTCCTCGTCTAGTCGGCTCTAACTCCTCAATTATTTCCATTGTACGCACTTTAGGTGCTCCTGTTATTGTACCACCTGGGAAGGTAGCTTTGATAACGTCGGCAAAATTTATACCGGTTTTCAATGTCCCTTCAACATTCGATACAATATGCATAACATGTGAGTATTTTTCAATTACCATAAATTCATTTACATGAACCGTTCCATATTCACATACTCGTCCTAAATCATTTCTTTCGAGATCAACAAGCATGACATGTTCTGCCCGTTCCTTTTCATTTTCAATTAACTCATTTGCTAGCTTCAAATCTTCTTGCTCACTCATCCCTCTAGACCTTGTCCCAGCTATTGGACGAGTGCTAACTTTGTTTCCTTGTTTTTTCACTAGAAGCTCTGGTGAACCACTTACTATTTGTAAATCCGGAAAGTGGAGGTAAGCCATATAAGGAGATGGATTGACCTTTCGAAGTGTTTCATAAATTTCGAATGGATGGCATTCTAAAGGTAAATGCTGCCTGATTGAGAGATTCACTTGAAAAACATCACCTTTTGAAATGTAATCCTTTATAGATTCCACCGCATTTAGAAAATCCCTTTTGGAAAAAGTTATCGGGTCTCCCGTCTTTTCTTCTTGCTTTTTCAGATCGTGAGCCTGTACAGTCCCCTTCGTTATCCATTTTTCTTTCCACGCAAGTAGCTTTGCTTCAGCAGATAACCTTTCCTGCTCACGATAATAATGAGTAATTAACCAGAGCTTGGACGTCTCTTGATCAAATATAGCAACATCATCAAAAAGCATAAAGTATAAATCTGGCGTATTTAAGTCATCAGCCGCTATCTCGGGCAATTTTTCAAAATATCTAACATAATCATAACTAATAAATCCAATTGCTCCCCCCTGAAAGTCTGGCAAATTTGGATCTGTTTCAGTTTGATATTCTTTTAACCAGTTCTGAAATAACTCAAGAGGTTCCCCATCAAGCACAAGTTTTTTTGGTTCTTTAGTAATAAATAATTTCTTATTTTTCCCCATTATAGTAGCAACCGGATGTAACCCTGCAATACTATATTTACCACCACGCCCACTTTCAAGGAAAGCATGATGTTCTTCATTTCCACTCAAATATTTATATTGCTTGAAAAAATCGCCATTAAATTCAAAACTTATGCCTAATGATGCTCTCTGTTGCATTCAAATCTCTCCTTTAAAACTCTTATTTATTATTTTACATAATTGGAGAAGAGAAGCTATAAATTATTTATAAATAATACCGAATTATTAGTCTATAACAAAAG
>NZ_CADEPK010000004.1 GCF_902829255.1 Metabacillus niabensis
CCGCTAATCTTTGGGAGCAAGCTCCCTCAGATTCGCTCGACTTGCATGTATTAGGCACGCCGCCAGCGTTCGTCCTGAGCCAGGATCAAACTCTCCAATAAAGTGTTTGACTTGCTCATTGTGTACTTAATAGTACGATTTGTGTTAATCGAAATTAACGTTGGCACGCTTGGTTTTGTTTAGTTTTCAAAGAACTTTTTTATCGTTTCATCAAGAAGCGACTTTAATATAATAACATGTTTGAATTAACCTGTCAAACATTTTTTGTTTCATCGTTAATCATCTATTCTTAACGACAACGAATAATAATATAACACCTCCTAAAATATATGTCAACATTTTTATCGGAATTAATAAAAGAGCTTTAATTAATCTATATCGTTTCGATATAAACATAAATTTGCTTCAAACAATTTCTAGGCTTCCCTTTATGACTGATGTCAATATAGGACATTAAGAAAAGAAAAAGGATATATACTGGTAATCATTTATACTCAATGCTCTTTTTAACTACAAAACAAAGGGCCTAACCCCGCAAACACAATATATAGAAATTATTACATTCCATATATTAGTGTTTGGTAAGGAGTCAGACCCTTTTGAAACAGTCTCAACCAATTATCATCATTTTTATAATGATCAATGCAACTAATCCCGGTATACCTAATAATCCGGAAATACTTGATGTAATTAAATTTATAGGAATATGCAAGTCAAAGCTCGTACCAAATGCATTAACGAAAAATAGTAAAAGTGCTCCTATTATAACTTTAATAAAAACTTGTCCTACCCATCTTAACGGACGAACAGGTGCACCTCCAAACAAAAGCAACAGTACTATCCCGCCAAGGACAGAAAAAACAACTATAGGGTCCATCTTCATCCACTCTCTTTCAATACTCCTTTATTAAATAGTTATGAAAAGAGTGGGAAAATAGACCAAGCTATTTTTAAGTTTTATGAAGATATTTATCCTTTTAATCTAACTACCATTATAAAAAAATTAAATGTGTTAAACTTTTCCTATTTTTAAATTACGACTTTTTGCTACCTTTAATAAAAAAAAGTACTTCGCTTCAGCAACCTTTAACTCATAAAGAATATGTCCTGACGGTTCAAAACTTTTATCAACAAGCTGCTTTTGACGATTCCACTCCTTTTTCATTTCGAGCAAATCATGTAATAATTGCTGATCATATTGAGTGCGTAACCACCCTTTTCGGCGAAAAAGCATAGTAGTCCTCCTCAAGTTCTTTACAATTCTCTTCTTCCTTCCAAGGCCTTCGATAGTGTTACTTCGTCCGCATATTCCAAATCCCCGCCAACTGGTAAACCATGTGCTATTCTTGTGATTTTTATACCAGTAGGCTTTAATAGCCTTGAAATGTACATAGCAGTTGCTTCCCCTTCAATATTAGGGTTTGTTGCTAATATTACCTCTTTTATTATGTCATCATGGAGTCTTTTTAATAATTCGGGTATTTTTATATCCTCTGGCCCAATTCCATCCATTGGAGATATTGAACCGTGTAATACATGGTAAAGTCCGTTATATTCTTTCATTTTTTCCATAGCAATGACATCTTTCGGATCCTGCACAACACAAACAATACTCTTATCACGTCTGTCATCATCACAAATGTAACAAGGGTCTTGGTCAGTAATATGTCCACAAACCGAACAATAAGTTAGGTTTCTTTTTGCGTTCACTAACGCCTTGGCAAAGTCTAACACTACATCTTCTTTCATATTCAAGACAAAAAAAGCCAGTCGAACGGCCGTTTTCGGACCGATTCCTGGCAATTTCATAAAGCTATCAATTAGCTTTGATATTGGTTCAGGATAATGCATACTTCATCCTCCTACTAAAACATCCCTGGCAAATTCATTCCTTTTGTAAATTGACCCATTGTCTCATTTGTTAAGTCGTCAATCTTCTTCAACGCATCATTTGTTGCTGCTAAAACTAAATCTTGAAGCATTTCGATATCTTCAGGATCTACAACCTCTTCCTTAATAGATACTTCGACAAGCTCCTTTTGTCCATTAACAATGACAGTAACCATTCCACCGCCTGCTGTACCTTCTACCGTTTTTTCAGCAAGTTCTTCTTGAGCCTTCGCCATATCCTTTTGCATTTTTTGCATTTGCTTCATCATTTTTTGCATATTTCCCATTCCGCCACGCATCATTTTTACATTCCTCCATTATTCTTTTATTTCAACCAATTCATTACCTACTAGTTTCATCGCCTCAGCAATTAAAGGATCTTCCTCCTCATCTTGCTGAGAGTTTGTTTCATCCTGTTTCCCTTTTAGGAATTCCTTTCTTATTTTACCCCAATCCTGTTCGGGAACGCCAACCATTTCCATCGATTTTCCGGTAATTTCTCGTAAAATCATTTCTAAATTCGTTCTTACATTGTTGTTATTCTCCGCAACCATCTTACAATGAATTTCAAATTTAAATTTTAAAACAAATGCTGTTTCAGAAGCTGCAACAGGTTCACTATCATTTAGTAAAGCTGCATGGGAAACTTTATTTTGCCTTCTTAATAGCTCTAATAAATCTCCCCATTTACTTTTTATTACTTCAAGATCTTTTCTAGTTGCTACTTTTAGTATCTCTTGAATTCTTCCTTCAGGAGTCTTATAGCCGCTTTTCATCGAACGGTGTTTCGTTTCCTGTGGTGCAGTTTGATGTGATTGAGTTGTAATTCCTTCTTGCTTTAGACGATTTAATTCTGTTTGTAGACTATCAACTTTGTTAAGAAGAGCTTGAAATTCCTCACCGTGTCCCTCATTAGAAGCATGTGTTGTTTGCTGGCAAAGCTTTACTAATGCTACTTCTAAAAATATACGAGGATGGTTTGTAAATTTCATTTCTTGCTGACTCTTACTCAATATTTCTATTGTTTCATATATCTCATTTGTTGAAATTGTTTTCGATAAGCGAATAAACTGTTCATCAACATTTACTCGTTCTAATACATCCTCTAAGGTCGGAGCTGTTTGGTATAATAGCATATCCCGATAATAGAAGATAAAGTCCTCTATAAATCGTGATGGATCCTTACCCTGATACATTAATTGATCTAACGATTGAAGAGCAGAAGTTACATCCTTTTCGTGAATTGCCTCTGCAATCCCTCCAATAAATCCTTGCGATACCGATCCTGTTATAAGTAACGCTTCTTCAACTTTTACTTGTTCATCGCTATAGGAAATAGCCTGATCTAATAAACTAAGAGCATCTCGCATCCCGCCGTCTGAAGCTCTTGCAATTACGTTCAACGCTTCTTCTTGGACTTCGATTTGCTGATTAGCTACAATTTCCTTCATTCTCCCTACAATAGCTGATGAAGTAATTCGTCGAAAATCAAACCGCTGACATCTAGATATAATCGTTAACGGGATTTTATGTGGCTCAGTCGTAGCTAAAATGAAGATAACATGTTTAGGTGGTTCTTCAAGGGTTTTTAATAACGCATTAAAGGCTCCAATTGATAACATATGGACCTCATCGACGATATATACCTTATATGGAACAGAAGAAGGTGCGTATTTCACCTTATCTCGTATATCACGGATTTCATCGACACCATTATTAGAGGCTGCATCGATTTCTATAACATCAGGTATTGAACCATTGGTTATTCCTCTACAAGCATCACATTCGTTACATGGCTCTGCAATTGGAGCCTTCTCACAATTTACCGCCTTCGCAAATATTTTAGCAGCACTCGTTTTCCCCGTCCCTCTTGGTCCAGAAAATAAGTATGCATGAGAGAATTTATTATGTAATAGGGCATTTTGTAACGTTTTAGTGATATGTTCTTGTCCAACCACATCATGAAAAATTTGTGGCCTATAAACACGATATAATGCTTGGTATCCCACAAAAACGTCCCCCTTCTCATTCTTCAACTTTATTATAACAACCATCCTTTGATTTACAAAGGTTGTTTACTTAATTTTCTTACCTGATTTCTAGTACCTTTATCAATGTATTTTCCCTACAATACTTGAATAAAACAAAAACTCACCCTATATAGAGTGAGTCGTTATTTAAAAATTAACTGCCGTGCACCTTCCTTCGATTAGCAACCATAGGCGTTACTCAAGCAGTTAGCTCGACCCAGGCAACCCTGCGGCACATGGGAGCTTCCACTTAATGCTGCTTCCTTCCGGACCTGACATGGTTCATGGATTCCCATTGCGCAGGACCCAGGCGTCAACACCACTTACTTGAGGCAGCCCTACAGTACACTAACCTCCAGAAGGGATTCGGCCTCGCTAGAGCGGATTGCGAGTACAGGGCACCGCTACCTCCCCGCTTAGCACGGCAAAATTGATACCATATTTAATTACGCCAATTTAGTTTGACGCATGTACTAGTATATAACCTTATTTAACAAAATGCAATGGATTACAGATGTTAATTTTTTCTACCTTTGTTTATCGAGTTTTTTTGAGTTCGAAGTTCTTTGAAAAAGTCACTTAATAAAGAGCTACAAATGTCCTCTTCAACTCCGGTAGCTAGCTCCACTTGATGATTAAACCGTTTTTCATCTAAGAGATTCATTAATGAACCAGCACATCCTCCCTTAGGATCTTTAGCACCATATACAACCCGTTTTACCCTCGATAGAACTATTGCCCCAGCACACATTGCACAAGGCTCTAATGTCACATACAAAGTAGCATCCTCTAAACGCCATGTTCCCAATGCTTTACAAGCTTGATCAATTGCTAATATTTCAGCATGTGCAATCGAACGTTGATCCTTTTCTCGAAGATTATAAGCTGTCGAGACAATTTCTCCATTTACAACTATAACAGCACCAATAGGAACTTCTCCAATCTCTCTTGCCTTTTTTGCTGCTTCAATAGCCTTGTTCATATAAAAAACGTCATTTTCCATAGATAATCCCCTTACATCTAAAAATAGTTATATACAATCATAACTTAAAATGAACTTCAAACCTTACTGTATGAATTCTCACGATAAGTAAAAGAATAGGAAACAAAAATGAACCCGAATTGACTATTTCTGCTTTATCTTAACGATTCCATACCTTTAGACTCACACATATATAAATCAATCAGATATATTACCATTACCTTTAAATAAGGAGAATACACATGGAAATTAATCAAAAACACGCATTACTAATCATTGATATGATAAATGACTTTCAATTCAAACATGGACCAATTTTATCAAAACAGGCAGTAACTATTTCACATAATATTATGAAATTAAAGTATAAAATGAAAAGAAATGGTCATCCAATCATTTATATTAATGACCACTATTCCTTATGGCAAGCTGATTTTGTAAAAATAGCCGAAACGTGTAAAAATCCATTAAGTGAAAAAATCATTGATTTAATTTATCCGGATAAAGATGATTATTTTTTAATTAAACCGAAACACTCTGCCTTTTATGAAACAGCACTTAATACTTTGCTAAAGACATTAGATATTCGCAATTTAATTATTACTGGGATAGCCGGGAATATATGTGTGTTATTTACAGCTAATGATGCGTATATGAGGGACTATAATTTAATTATTCCAAGTGATTGCTGTGCTTCAAATAATGAAGAGGATAACAAATATGCTTTAGTCATGATGAAAAATATTTTAAAAGCACCCATTCCAAAAAGCGAAAATATAAAATTAATTTAACATGTGCCTCTTTTTCTTACATATGATGTAGTAACAAAAGAAAAGTGAAAATGACTTTAGTAGCCTTATGATAGCCAAGAAAGGCCATTTAGGCACTGAAGCTATGTTAGAAGCTTTCGATTTTCTTATTTTTTAATGAGGAGGCAGTACATGCAAATACATATTGTTACAAGAGGGCAAAGCTTAAATGGTATTGCGCAGGCGTACAATACAACCGCAGCGGAAATTATTCAGACAAATGAAATTCAAAATCCTAATCAATTGGTCGTTGGGCAAGCTATTGTCATTCCAATTAGAGGTCGCTTTTATTGGGTGCAACAAGGGGATACTTTATATTCCATCGGACAACGTTTTGGAGTTTCAGCACAGGAATTAGCTAGAATAAACCAAATCTCCTTAGAGCGCCCACTTACTATTGGACTTAGAATCTATATTCCTGAAACTGAAAAAAGAGCTGTTGAATCAAATGCATATATCGAACCAAGAGGAACGAGTGTTTCTGCTAATTTAGTGCAAGCTGCACGTGAAGCTGCTCCATACTTAACATACCTTGGTCCCTTTAGT
Organism: Metabacillus niabensis; assembly: GCF_902829255.1. Taxonomy (GTDB): domain Bacteria; phylum Bacillota; class Bacilli; order Bacillales; family Bacillaceae; genus Metabacillus; species Metabacillus niabensis. The sequence goes on from NZ_CADEPK010000004.1 coordinate 6,258, forward strand.
TTTCAAATACAAAGAGATGGGTCATTAAGAGAGCCTCCACTTAACAATCTACCACAAATCGCTAGACAACATAATGTAACTTTAATGATGGCGATCACTAACCTTGAAAATGACCAATTTAGTGACGAATTAGGCAGAATCATTCTAACAAATACTGAAATTCAAAATAGATTATTAGAAAATATCGTACAAACAGCAAGGAGGTATGGATTCCGTGATATTCACTTTGATATGGAATATTTACGACCTCAAGATCGTGAAGCATATAATCGATTCTTAAGAAAAGCAAAAAACCGCTTTAATCAAGAAGGCTGGTTCCTTTCAACTGCTCTTGCACCAAAAACAAGCGCAGAACAAAAAGGCCGTTGGTATGAAGCACATGATTATCGTGCACACGGGGAGATTGTTGACTTTGTTGTTATCATGACATATGAATGGGGATATAGCGGAGGTCCGCCTATGCCTGTTTCACCTATTCCGCAAGTAAGAGAAGTTTTAGAATATGCTCGAACGGAAATGCCAAGCCGAAAAATTATGATGGGGCAAAATTTATATGGCTATGATTGGACTTTACCCTTTGTCCAAGGAGGTCAATATGCAAAAGCAGTAAGTCCTCAACAGGCGATTCAATTAGCTGCCACTCATAATGCAGTTATCCAATATGATGAAGATGCTCAAGCACCACACTTTAACTACACAGATGAAAATCAGAAAGAACATAAGGTTTGGTTCGAGGATGCAAGATCCATCCAGGCTAAATTTGATTTAATTAAAGAGCTTGATTTACGTGGAATAAGCTATTGGAAACTAGGTTTATCCTTTCCACAGAACTGGTTGCTCCTTAATGATAATTTTCAAATAGAGAAAAAATCATAGATCATTAATTTTAGAGCTGATATCTCATCAGTTCTTTTTTTACGGAAATTACTACTAATGGGAATTATCATCATTTAGCAAAACAATATAAAAATAAATGAAAGCTGTGGTAAAATGGACTTTGTCATTTTTTTACGTACTATTAAGGAGGTTCCATCATGAATACTCCCTTTATTACTATAGAGGGGCCTATAGGTGTCGGAAAAACATCTCTATCAAAGGCAATCGCAGATCATTTTCATTTTCATTTATTAAAAGAAATCGTTGAGGAAAATCCCTTTCTAGGTAAATTTTACACAAATATTGAAGAATGGAGTTTTCAAACTGAAATGTTTTTCCTCTGTAATCGTTACAAGCAACTTGAAGATATTAATAGCCACTATCTTCAAGCAAACAAAGCTGTTGTAGCTGATTACCACATTTTTAAAAATTTAATTTTTGCAAAAAGAACATTAAAAGGGACACAGTATGATAAGTACTTGAAAATATATCATATCTTAACAGAAGATATGCCAAAACCTAATCTTATTATCTATTTACATGCAAGTTTGGATACTTTACTTTCTCGTATCGCTAAAAGAGATAGGGAGTTTGAGCGGAATATGGATCCAGCCTATCTTAAGCAGTTATCAGAGGATTATGAGGTCTCCATTTCGAAGTGGCAAGAGGAAAACCCAACAATACCAGTTATTAAAATTGATGGTGATTCCTTTGATTTTGTCAAAAATAAAGCAGACCTTGCAAAAATTATAAAAATACTGGAAAAACATCTTTATTAAAGGAGTAAGCTACTATGAATTTACGAGAAAAATACAATATTCCTAGCAATTCCGTTATCACAATTGCAGGTACTGTTGGGGTCGGTAAATCAACGATGACAAACGCTCTTTCTGATGCACTCGGTTTCAAGACTTCCTTTGAAAAAGTTGATACAAACCCTTATTTAGATAAATTTTATGCTGATTTTGAACGGTGGAGCTTTCACTTACAAATCTATTTTCTAGCTGAACGATTTAAGGAGCAAAAGAGAATTTTTGAATATGGTGGGGGATTTATTCAAGATCGCTCAATTTATGAAGATACAGGGATCTTCGCTAAAATGCATTATGAGAAAGGAACAATGTCCGAAGTTGACTATGAAACATATACAAATTTGTTTGAGGCAATGGTCATGACGCCATATTTTCCACGTCCTGATTTACTCATTTTCCTTGAAGGTAGTTTAGAGGATATATTAGAAAGAATTAAGCTTCGTGGACGTCCTATGGAACAACAAACACCTGTTTCTTATTGGGAAGAAATGTATAGTCGTTATGAAAATTGGATTAACAACTTTAACACATGTCCGGTAATGAGAATTAATATAAATGATTATGACATTATGTCAGACAAGCAATCAATTGAACCAATTATCGAGAGAATAGGTTATTTTATCAATCAAGCCAACAAATACAAAAGATTATAAATAATAAAAGCTAGGGGATAGTACCTTTTCTAAAATTAGAAAATCTACTATCCCCTAGCTTTATTTTAACTTAAAATATAATTGATTCCTAAAAATAACTGGCTCAGCAAAAAACAATAAAAAAAAATCACTACAATACCGTAATGATTTTTATACAATCTACCATATTTTATGCGCTAAATATGGTTTTAATTTTAAATTATGGAGGAGGAAGGGGGATTCGAACCCCCGCGGGCTTTGACACCCCTGTCGGTTTTCAAGACCGATCCCTTCAGCCGGACTTGGGTATTCCTCCGTATCGACAAGATTTACTATAACATAACATTAAATAAGAAGTCAACAGTTATTTTAATATTTTTTATCAAAAAAGTTGAACGCTTCTTATAAAAGCTTTTCCGCATTTTTTTCGACATATACATGAAACTAGAGGAGAAATTTCTCCCCTAGTATTTCATTTTCTTCCTTAGTCCGTAACACTAATTCTCTCTTTATTTCCCATGTAAGGTCTTAATACTTTAGGAATCACCACAGATCCATCTTCCTGTTGATAATTTTCCAATATAGCTGCTACTGTTCTTCCGATCGCTAAGCCAGAGCCATTTAATGTATGAACATGTTCAACCTTTGCCTTCGGATCGCGTCTAAAGCGAATATTAGCACGTCTTGCCTGGAATGATTCGAAATTACTACATGAAGAAATTTCACGGTACGTACCATAGCTTGGAATCCATACCTCAATGTCATATTTTTTAGCTGCAGTAAAGCCTAGGTCAGCTGTACACATACTCATAACACGATAAGGAAGCTCTAATAATTGCAAGACCTTTTCAGCGTGTCCTGTTAGCTTCTCAAGCTCAGCATAAGAATCCTCTGGTTTTACAAAACGAACTAGTTCTACTTTATTGAATTGATGTTGGCGAATTAAACCTCTCGTATCTCTTCCGGCAGATCCTGCCTCTGAGCGGAAGTTTGTGCTAAACGCCACATATTTGATAGGCAACTGTTCTACTGATAGAATTTCCTCACGATGTAGATTCGTTACAGGAACCTCTGCAGTTGGTACTAAGAAATAATCTTCTCCAGCAATTTTAAAAGCATCCTCTTCAAATTTAGGTAGCTGTCCAGTTCCTGTCATACTATCACGATTGACAATGAATGGTGGGAAAATCTCTGTATATCCGTGTTCATCGACATGCAAATCAAGCATAAAATTAAACAAAGCTCTCTCTAATCTTGCACCTAAGCCTTTGTAAAAAACAAATCGACTTCCTGTAACTTTTGCAGCTCTTTCAAAATCTAGTATTTCTAATTCATCTGCAATATCCCAATGAGGTTTTGGCTCAAATGAAAACTCAGGAAGTTCCCCCCACTTTCGTACCTCCACATTATCATCCTCTGTATCACCTACTGGTACACTTTCATGTGGAATATTAGGGATAGAAAGTAATAGAACCTCTAATTCCTTCTCTACCTCACGCAGTTCTTCATCTAATCCTTTTATTTTTTCTCCTACTTCTTTCATCTCAATAATTAATTGATCAGCGTCTTTCTTTTCCCTTTTCAGCTGGGCAATTTGAGAAGAAACATCATTTCTTTTACTTTTTAATTCTTCAGTTTCAGAAATTAATTCTCTTCTTTTCTTATCTAAGTCTTCAAACTTTCCGAAGTCAGTTAAATCTTCTCCACGCTTTGATAACTTTTCTTTTACTTCCTCAAGGTTATTACGTAAATATTTAATATCTAACATACCTATTCTCCTTTAAAAATAATGATAAAAATACAAAAAACCCCCATCCCAAAAGGGACGAGAGTTACCCGCGTTGCCACCCTAGTTAAAGATACAATTGTACCTTTCACTTATTTGATAACGGCCTTTTACCGGAAATACTTACTAAAAGCTTTACTCGTTCAGTATTTCATTCAAGGATGGATTCACAAGCATCTATCACTGATTCACACCGACCATCAGCTCTCTTAAGATAGAACATCCTGCTACTAGTTCCTATCATCACGTTAACATATTTACTATCGTAATCATAACTTACTACAAGTGTGTAGCACACGCAACAATTTTATACATTTATTTGGATTCTTTCACCATATTAATAAATAATTGTGTCATACGGTGATCATCTGTTAATTCTGGATGGAAAGAACATCCTAAAAATTGCCCCTGGCGCGCCGCAACAATTCGTCCATTATGTTTCGATAGAATTTCAACATCTTCTCCTACTTCCACAATATGTGGAGCTCGAATAAATACTCCTACAAAATTCTCACCAACACCGGTTATTGTCAGCTCAGCCTCAAAACTGTCCTTTTGGCGTCCAAAGGAATTGCGTTCAACTGTTACATCAAGCAAGCCCAAATGGGATTCATTATACCCAACGAGATTTTTTGCAAGTAAAATTAAGCCTGCACATGTACCAAACATCGGCTTTCCTGCAGCTGCAAATTCTTTTAATGGGTCCATAAAATCGTATTTATCAATTAACCGACGCATTGTCGTACTCTCTCCACCGGGAATGATTAAGCCATCTACTTCTTCAAGCTGATTCACTTGTTTGATGACAATCCCTTCAGCACCACATGCTTCAATTGACTGGATATGCTCCCTAACAGCCCCTTGTAAACCTAAAACACCTATTTTTAACATGAATAAAACTCCTTTTAATTACCATCCACGCTCTTGCATTCTATGCTCTGGTAATAGGCTTGAAATTTCAATACCTTGCATAGCAGATCCAAGTCCTTTTGAAAGCTTAGCGATTAATTCATAGTCTTGGTAATGTGTAGTTGCTTCAACGATTGAACGAGCAAATTTTGCTGGGTTCTCTGATTTAAAAATACCTGAACCTACGAATACCCCATCTGCGCCTAATTGCATCATTAATGCAGCATCTGCAGGAGTTGCAACGCCACCTGCTGCAAAGTTAACAACTGGCAGTTTGCCTTCTTTTTTAATTTGAAGAAGCAATTCAAATGGTGCTCCAAGATTTTTAGCTTCAGTCATTAATTCATCTTCACTCATTGCGACTACTTTACGGATTTGTGCATTTACTTTACGCATATGACGAACAGCCTCAACAATGTTTCCTGTACCCGGCTCACCTTTTGTACGTAGCATTGAAGCACCTTCTGCGATACGACGAGTTGCTTCACCTAAATCACGGCAACCACAGACAAATGGTACAGTGAAATCACTTTTCAATAGATGAAATTCCTCATCAGCTGGAGTTAATACTTCACTTTCGTCAATATAATCTACTCCCATCGCCTCAAGAACACGCGCTTCAACAATATGCCCAATACGTGCTTTTGCCATTACTGGAATAGATACTGCATTCATTACTTCCTCAACAATTGTCGGATCAGCCATTCTAGCAACGCCACCAGCAGCTCTAATATCAGCAGGGACACGTTCTAATGCCATTACGGCTACAGCACCTGCCTCCTCTGCAATTTTCGCCTGCTCAGCGTTCACAACGTCCATAATAACGCCGCCTTTTTGCATTTCAGCCATACCACGTTTTACGCGATCAGTACCAGTTGTATTACTCATTCTGTTTGTCCCCCTTATGTAATTTCCTTTAAATAGGATTTGTAATAGAGATTTATAAAATTCATCTACGCTATATTTTATCCTAACTTTTATAAAAATCCTATCAAAATAAATAGAATTAGTAAAACAATTCAAAAATAATAGATTATTTAAAAGAAATATAGTAAAAAGGCTCCTTTCATTAGGAGCCTTCTCTTAGAACCAACCTTTTACTGTATCTGTTATTGTTCCCCATAAGCCGCTAAAAAAGCTTCCTATAGCTCTCATAGATAGAACAAACCAATTTGCTTTTTCAACCGCAACCTCTGTAACAACATCTACTTGTGGTTGTTTCCCTTCTTGAATAAAACTTAATGCCTCGCCATTCCCTGTATAACTAACAGTCATGGTTCCAACCTTTTCACCCTTTTTCAAAGGAGCAGTCAGTTCACCGTTTTTTGTTAATTTCTCTTTATTAATATTAAATTTGGCTTTATATGCCTTTTCATCACCATTTCGGATTACTAATGTTAATGGATCCTTTGTTTGAATTGATACGCTTTTTTCCTTACCTTTTACTACTGGTAAACTTGATTGCTTTTCAACTTGATATTTTGCTGGAAAGATTTCTTTTACAGCAAAATTATTAAATCCATAATTTAACATTTTTTCCATTTCTAAAAATCTCGCTGAATGTAAGTTCTCACCCTTTGCATTCATTACAACCGCTACTACACGCATTCCATTTTTTGTTGCTGTTGCCGTAAAACATGAACCAGCTTTATTAGTAGAACCTGTTTTTAATCCATCTACACCTTCATATTCATAACCTTTAATGGTTGAATCTGGTAACATCCAGTTCCAGTTCAACATTTCAGTTCCCTCTTTAAAGGTCTTTTTCGCAATACTAGCTGTTTCTATAACTTCCGGAAAATCCTGAATAAGCTTTTGTGATAATAATGCCATATCACGTGCTGATAATTTGTTTTCAGCATCTGGGCTTGTACCTTCTGGGTGCATTCCCATTAGGTCTCCATTTTCTAATCCAGTTGCATTAACAAATTCATAATTCGTTAAGCCAAGCTCTTTTGCTTTCTCATTCATAAGCTTAATGAAATTTGTTTCTGTTCCTGAAATAATTTCAGCTAATCCAATAGCTGCTCCATTTGCTGAATAGATAGCCATCGCTTCATATAATTCTTTAACAGTATATGAACCATCCTGTCTTAATGGGACATTTGAATACTCTTTGTTTTGAGAAATTTTATATACATACTCACTTGGTGTATATGTTTGCTCCCACTTAATTCGTCCCTCTTTTACAGCCTCTAATACTAAATACTCTGTCATTACCTTTGCCATACTAGCAACTGGTAATTTCTCATCAATATTTTTACCATAAAGGATTGTTCCTGTACTTTCCTCAATAATGATTGCTGAGCTAGCATTAACATCAATTGAATTTTCTGCAGCACTTGCAGTTCTAAGTGGAGAAATAGCCGTAACAATTAATGTGAACAAAAAGAGAAAAACGATAAATTTAGTACGTTTATTGTTCAATTTAGTGCCTCCTAATTTAATTTTTATTTATATATAAATATCTCATTATTTTTAATGAAATTGGGTAAACTATTCATTTTGATTCTCTTTACGTTTTAGAAACAACATGATCGATTTTAACATATATAGAGTAAAAAAAATAGACAGTGTGCAACACTCTGTCAATTGTTATAATTCTGTCATTTTTATCATATTTGCTTTTAACTAAAAAAATAAGTGAGACGAACGTCTCACTTATTTCCTTTTATAATGAATAGTTTGGAGCTTCTTTCGTAATTTGAACATCATGTGGGTGACTTTCTTTTAAGCCTGCACCAGTCATTCGGATAAACTGAGTATTTTCTCTTAATTCTTGAAGATTTTTAGTACCACAGTAGCCCATTCCTGAACGGATACCGCCAACTAATTGGTAAATCGTTTCAGATAACGGTCCTTTATATGGTGTTCTTCCTTCAATACCTTCTGGAACAAATTTCCTATTATCCTCTTGGAAATAACGATCCTTACTTCCTTTTTCCATTGCAGCGATTGAACCCATTCCACGATATACTTTAAAACGTCTACCTTGATAAATTTCTGTCTCTCCTGGGCTTTCAGAAGTACCTGCCAATAAGCTACCAAGCATAACTGCATGGCCGCCTGCTGCAAGTGCTTTAACCATATCTCCTGAGTACTTAATTCCTCCATCTGCAATGATTGCAATTCCGTGTTTTCTAGCTTCTGTAGCACAATCATAAACAGCTGTAATTTGCGGAACACCAACACCAGCTACAACCCTTGTTGTACAAATAGAACCAGGCCCTATTCCAACCTTTACAACATTGGCACCTGCTTCAATAAGTGCCTTTGTTGCTTCAGCAGTTGCAACGTTTCCTGCGATAATATTTAAATTTGGGTATTCAGTACGTATTTTTTTCACTGTCTCTAAAACGCCTTTTGAATGTCCATGTGCTGTATCAACAACGATTGCATCAACATTTTTCTCAACTAGCTTTTCTACCCGTACCATTGTGTCAGCAGTTACACCAACAGCTGCTGCAACAATAAGTCGACCATGTGCATCCTTAGCTGAATTTGGAAATTCAATGACTTTTTCAATATCTTTAATTGTAATTAATCCTTTTAAAGCACCAGTTTCATCGACAAGAGGTAATTTTTCAATTTTATGCTTTTGAAGGATACTTTCTGCATCTTTCAAAGTTGTATTTACTCCTGCTGTGACAAGATTATCCTTTGTCATCACATCACTAATTTTAATTGAAAAATCTTGAATGAATCGCATATCACGGTTAGTAATAATACCAACTAACTTCTGTTCTTCAGGGTTGTTTACAATAGGAACACCAGAAATACGATATTTCCCCATTAAATGTTCAGCGTCATAAACTTGATGTTCTGGAGTTAAGTAAAAGGGATCAGTAATTACTCCTCGTTCAGAACGTTTGACTTTATCTACCTGCTCAGCCTGTTGCTCAATGGACATATTTTTATGGATTACACCAAGACCACCTTGTCTCGCTATCGCAATAGCAAGCTCTGCTTCAGTTACAGTATCCATACCCGCACTAATAATTGGAATATTCAATTTTAAGGTAGGGGTAAGCTGTACACTTAAATCTACATCCCTAGGTAATATTTCAGATTTTGCTGGTACCAATAATACATCATCAAAAGTTAAACCTTCTTTAGAAAATTTTTGTTCCCACATAAGTAAATCCCCCTTTTTTCGGCAAAATATTATTAGTAGATTAACAACAGTAAACACGACTGTCAAGGAAGGAGAAAAGAATTTAAATATTTAGAATATTATTAAATGGAGTGTAAATTCATGACACAACAATATTGGGAACGCTTACTATCATATCAATCAACACAAACGATTCAAAAAAGGCTAGACAACATTTACCAACATTTACACATAAACAATTCAAATCAACTTTCATATGATAACTGTTACAGATTTGTTTATTTTCTTAAGCACGGTGAAAATTTCTTTATGCAGGCGAATCAATCTCCCCACGCGATACAACCTATGTTGCTATTCTATGGTTTGTCCCAATTAATTAAAGCTTGTTTATTAATACTTGACCCAGAATACCCATCAAGCTCAACCGTGCTTTCACATGGTGTTTCTAGTAGGAAACGTAAAAAGCAGCACTATTTGTTTTTAAATGATGAGGTTAAAGTTCAACGTAATGGATTATTTCCTCATATCGCTACTAAACTATATAACATCAAGCATTTAGAAATAGAAAAATACTCAATGGACTTATTATTAAGACAAATACCCGAAATGAATGAAGTATATCAATTCCATCTTGAAAAGGAGCTTTTCTTAAAAATAAACTCTTCCCAACATGAATTTGTCATAACAGAGGATATTTCAAATCACTTTCATATATCTTCTAAACGATTGGCAGAAATTTTATGTGAAAATTACGCTTTTGAGCATTTGCCAAATACCAAAGATAGTGTAGTAACAATAAATAAAAATTCCGTTTTTAAATATAACCTAAATCCATTTTTGTATTGTCTTGAGGATGACTGCTATTACCTTCCCTCAACAAAAGATGCATTTTTAAACTTACCTGAAATCCTCGTTCATTATTTATTGCTATATAATTTAAGCATGATATCCCGTTATGAAACAGAATGGTGGTATGATCTTCTTTTAACTGCACCAAATAATGATTATCCATTTATACTACGTTACATGGAAATAGCTAAAAAGAAAATTCCTTTTTATATTATAAATTTTTTAGAGGACATGCTTTAATCTTTTCCAAATTAAAGCTTCCTCTTTCAAATTATTTATTTACTTATATTTTTCAAACCATATTTCTCAACAAAAAAAGACCAGTATTTCTACTGATCCTTTCCATCTTACCTGGCAACGTCCTACTCTCACAGGGGGAGTCCCCCAACTACCATCGGCGCAGAGAGCTTAACTTCCGTGTTCGGATTTCGGCTTGCGATAAGCGGCGAATCTCTTCGGAAGCTTGTCATACGAGTAGGGAAGCTTGCAATAAATAAGGTGTTTTTATTCCGCGGGAAATCTCCAATTCGTATTTCTGAAAGAAGAGAAAATACACTTGCAAAATTATTAGAAAATATCTTAACCTATGTTATTTATTTCATTGCCATAATCATGATTTTAGAGACATTTGGATTTAATGTCGGAGCATTGCTTGCAGGTGCTGGAATCGTTGGATTAGCTGTCGGATTTGGTGCGCAAAGCCTTGTTAAGGACATTATTACTGGTTTCTTTATTATCTTTGAAGACCAGTTTTCGGTAGGTGATACGATAAGAATTGGTACCTTTGAAGGGACTGTTGAGGAAATTGGGCTACGAACAACAAAGGTTAAAACCTGGACGGGCGAGCTTCATATTATTCCAAATGGAAGTATTGTAGAGGTAACGAATTTTTCGATTCATAATAGTGTTGCAGTTGTCGATATTAATGTATCACTTGAAACAGATATTGAGGAAGCAGAGCGTGTTATTCAAGAGTTGTTAATAGAAGTAACTGATAAATATGAAAATATCGTCACACCACCAGAATTGCTAGGCATTCAAATGTTTGGGGCTTCAGAGGCTGTATTAAGAGTAACCTGTGAAACGGAGCCGATGAAACATTTTCATATTGCTAGATTGTTACGTAAGGATATAAAAATTCGCTTAGCAGAACATGGCTTTGATATACCATATCCAAGAATGGTCATGGTTAATAGAAAAGATCAAGTAAGTGGAGGGTAAACGATGCAAGAAAAGGAATTTGGGTTATATGATGTTGTTGAGATGAAAAAACAGCACCCATGTGGTACAAACCGTTGGAAAATCATCCGAATGGGAATGGATGTAAGAATTAAGTGTGAGGGGTGTCAGCATAGCGTACTAATCCCACGACGAGAGTTTGCTAGAAAAATGAAAAAAGTTTTAGTAAAGCATATTGAAACAAATGAAGAGTAAGCAAATGGGGGGCAATAGATATGAAGCAAGTATTTAAATCATCCTGCCCTTTAAACTGTTGGGATAGCTGTGGCTTTGATGTTACAGTTGAAAATCAGAAGGTCATAAAGGTAGACGGAGATAAGGAACACCCTATTACAAAGGGGAAAATCTGTGGTAGAGGAAGAATGCTAGAAACGAAAACAAACTCACCAGAGAGATTAACAGTTCCATTGAAAAAAGTGAACGGTGTCTTTCAAGAAATTTCGTGGGAACAAGCTCTAAATGAAATAGCAGAGAAAATGGATAATATTCGTAATGAATTCGGACCAACAGCGGTATTGCATAGTCATGATTATTCGAATAATGGTCTATTAAAAAACTTAGATAAACGCTTCTTTCGTCATTTTGGAGGAGTAACCCAATTAGTTGGTAGTATTTGCTGGGGTTCAGGTATTGAAGCTCAAACATGGGACTTTGGAAATTCCTACAGTCATTCACCAGAGGACATTAAAAATAGTAAGCATGTTGTCATTTGGGGAAGAAATGTAGCGAGAACAAATATGCATTTGTTTCAGGCGTTACAAGAAGTGAAGAAAAGTGGAGCGAAAATTATAGTTATTGATCCGATCTATAATGCGACAGCAAAAATAGCTCATAAGTATATTTCAATAAAGCCTGGTATGGACGGCTTATTAGCAATCGGTATTATGAAATATTTAATTAGTGAAAATATGCAAGACCTTTCCTTTATCGAAAATCATACGGTAGGCTTTGCTGATTTAATCGATTTACTTAACCAATTTTCTTTTGATGAAATCGTGACGAATACTGAAATCTCTTATGAAGACCTAAAGCAATTAGCTGAGGTCTACTATGATGGACCAACATCTACTTATATCGGCCTTGGTATGCAAAGATATGCGAATGGTGGAAATACGATTCGTCTAATTGATGCACTAGTTGCCGTGAGTGGAAATATTGGAATTCCCGGAGGTGGTGCTAACTTTGGGAATTTACAAGTAGGTCAAAAATTTGCGCATAGTGAATTAGCATCATTAGAACAAAACGCTGTTATAAGAGAGTTTACAATGATGGAACAAGGAGAAAAAATAATAAAGGCCAAAAATCCCGAAATTAAAATGATTTTTGTCACTTGCGGAAATCCACTTACTCAAGTCCCGAATACTAATAAAGTGAGACAAGCCTTTTCATCTGTAAATACTTTAGTTGTTGTTGATCATTTTTTAACAGATACAGCCAAAGTAGCAGATTATGTATTACCTACCACAACTGTCTTTGAAGAAGAGGATATTTATTATGCCTCTATGTACCATCACTATGTGAACTATGGAGCAAAATTGGTTGAACCACCAGGTGAGGCGAAATCAGATCTTTGGATTTGGACGCAGCTGGCAGAGCGCCTAGGCTTTGGGGAGGTATTTGATTATTCAATTGATGAGTTTTTAGAAATGGGATTATCGTTGTTAAAGGAGCATGGAATTACGTTAGAACGTCTGAAAAAGGAAAAAAGACTTCCACTTCCTGTCTACGATGTGCCTTGGAACTCAGGAGATTTTCTAACTCCAAGTGGTAAATTTGAATTTACATCCTCGTACGCGGAAGAAAAAGGGATGAATGGTAAGCCACAATATATTCTTCCAAAAGAATCAAAGCTTAGTAATCCTGCATTAGCAAGTAAGTACCCATATCAGCTTTTATCTATCCATCCTTTACGTTCAAATCATTCCCAGCATTATCATTTAATCGAAGGTTTACAGTCTGTAAAAATTGAACTTTCTGAGGATATTGCTAGTGAGAAGCGGATCGATGAAGGTGATGAGGTTATGATTTTCAATGATAGGGGAAAGCTCACAGGAACTGCAAAAATTATGAAAAAAGCACATCCTAAGACAATTAATGTGGATGAAGGCCAGTGGCAACAATTTGGTGGCTCAGTAAATCAACTTACCCCTGATGAAAATTCAGATAATGGTTTAGGCAGTGTTTTATATGATTGCTTAGTCAATATCGTAAAGGTAAACTAGAATGATGAGCTGCTTGTCTTTTATAGTATTTCTCTCTATAATTGTTGGAGATTAGATAGAAATCGTAAAAAAGCTTTTGCAATTATAATTCATTTATTTGTTGCAGTAGAATTAAATTGTTTTATTCCGTTAGTATAAGAATAATGATTTTTTATAGCAATTTGTGAGACATAAATCATCGGGACATCACGATTATTTATGTCCTAAAGACTTGTTGAATGTAACGGTCAATTTTAAACCCCTTCATATGTGAAGCGAGGTAAAGCCTGGTAATCGGGATAAATATAGAGGAGTGGGAATATGGCATTAACTGCAGGGATTGTAGGTCTTCCTAACGTTGGAAAATCAACATTATTTAACGCAATAACACAAGCTGGTGCAGAATCAGCAAACTATCCATTTTGTACAATTGATCCTAATGTAGGGATTGTTGAGGTACCGGATGAGAGACTTCAAAAGTTAACAGAGCTTGTTAAACCGAAAAAAACAGTACCAACTGCGTTTGAATTTACTGATATCGCTGGAATTGTAAAAGGTGCAAGCAAAGGGGAAGGTTTAGGAAACAAGTTCCTTTCACATATTCGCCAAGTAGATGCAATTTGTCATGTTGTTCGTTGCTTTGCTGATGAGAATATTACACACGTATCAGGTCAGGTTGATCCAATTTCTGATATTGAAACGATTAATCTTGAGCTTATTTTAGCTGACTTAGAGACGGTCGATAAACGAATTGATCGTGTAGCAAAATTGGCAAAGCAAAAGGATAAAACTGCAGTTTTTGAGCATGAAGTTCTTGTAAAACTTAAAGAGGCATTTGAAAACGAAAAGCCTGCACGCTCACTTGAATTTACTGAAGAACAGCTTAAATATGTTAAACAATTGCATTTATTAACGATCAAACCAATTTTATATGTTGCAAATGTAAGTGAGGAAGAAGTAGCAGATCCTTCTGGTAATGAATATGTTCAACAGGTTCGGGAATTTGCTGCTGGTGAAAATGCAGAGGTTATCGTTGTATGTGCCAAAATAGAATCGGAAATTGCTGAGCTTGAAGGAGAAGAAAAGGAGATGTTCCTAGAAGAGCTAGGAATTGAAGAATCTGGTCTTGATCAACTAATTAAAGCATCATACCATCTTCTTGGTTTAGCAACTTACTTTACAGCAGGTGAGCAAGAAGTACGCGCTTGGACATTTAAAAAAGGAATGAAAGCACCTCAATGTGCGGGAATTATTCATACCGATTTTGAAAGAGGCTTTATCCGTGCTGAAACTGTATCCTATGAGGATTTATTAGCTGCAAAGACTATGGGAGCAGCACGTGAAGCAGGAAAAGTACGCCTCGAAGGTAAGGACTATGTAGTTCAAGATGGAGATGTTATTCACTTCCGTTTTAACGTTTAAGGATGTACCAAAAAGGATTGAAGAAAAAACTCTTCAATCCTTTTTATATCTAAGCTTCTCGGGTCTAATCAAGGTGCTTGCGCTTTTCGAGATGCTAGCGCAAGCACCAAGCCCCTCGAGGTCACAAGCCACATAGGAATTGTAGATAAACAACATCTTCATTTCCTATGCGTCTTGTGCTTGTCGGGTCTAATCGAGGTGCTTGCGCTTTTCGATGTTATTTGCTATAATTCCTAATTGTGAGTAATTTATTTTAATTGCTCCTTGCCCATTTGTGGGCCGTTTAGTCCAAAAGGAGGTGTAAGATGATGAGAAAGTACGAAATTATGTACATCATCCGTCCAAATATTGAAGATGAAGCTAAGAAGGCTTTAGTTGAGCGTTTCAACAGTGTTTTATCTGATAATGGTGCGGAATTAACTGAGGTTAAAGAGTGGGGAAAACGTCGTTTAGCTTATGAAATCAATGATTTCCGCGATGGTTACTACATGTTACTTCAAGTTAACGCTGAAGCTGCTGCGGTTCAAGAATTTGATCGTTTAGCAAAAATCAGTGAAGACATTATTCGCCACATCGTTGTTAAAAAAGAAGATTAATCATAATAAATGTTATAGATGATATATAAAAAAGGATGGTTCTGATGTTGAATCGAGTTGTACTAGTCGGAAGGCTAACAAAAGATCCAGATCTGCGTTACACACCAAGTGGAGTTGCTGTTGCTACATTTACATTAGCTGTAAACCGCACGTTTACAAACCAACAAGGTGAAAGAGAAGCTGACTTCCTTAACTGTGTAATTTGGCGTAAACAAGCTGAAAATGTTGCTAACTTTCTTAAAAAGGGAAGTTTAGCAGGTGTTGATGGTCGACTACAATCACGTAGTTATGAAGACCAAACAGGAAAACGTGTATATGTAACTGAGGTTGTTGCTGAAAGTGTTCAATTCCTTGAACCAAAAAGCGCGAGCGGTGGCAACAATAATAACTTTAACAACAATAACAACAACTTTGGTGGTGGCTACCCAGGTAACTCTGGTAATCAAAACCCATTCGGTTCAGATCAAAATCAACGTAATCAAGGTGGTCGTACAAGCTTTGATGACGATCCATTCGCAAATGATGGAAAACCTATTGATATATCTGATGATGACTTACCGTTTTAATAATAAAAAATTAACGTGAAGGGAGGAAATAGACAATGGCAGGCGGACGCAAAGGTGGACGTGCAAAACGTCGTAAGGTGTGTTTCTTCACATCAAATGGTATCACTCACATCGATTACAAAGATGTTGATTTATTAAAAAAATTCGTATCTGAGCGTGGTAAAATCTTACCTCGTCGTGTAACAGGTACTAGCGCAAAATACCAACGTAAATTGACTGTAGCAATTAAACGTGCTCGTCAAATGGCTTTATTACCATACGTTTCTGGTGAATAAGATTATATAAAGGCACAGTTAAAGGAAACATCCTTTCTGTGCTTTTTTATTTAAACTACATGCTATTCTCTATTCTCCGACTACATCGCTTCAGAAAATATTCAATTCAAATCACTCCAAAGGACAGCGCATAAATGTACTTCAAGCCCATTTTCTAGAATTTTAGATTATAGCTTTGGTAAGATTATAAAGGGAGTTTTTTGGTTATAATGATTGAATTGAATCGTTATATTTGTTAATTGGAATGAAAGTATACATATTTGATCCGATCATTAATAAGATTGACAAGAAAGAGGTGATATTTTGAGAAGAGCTAATGTGATAACGGAGGGAGCTATTTTATTAGCACTTTTTTTAATCTTAATGCTCCTAGCACTATACATACCTTTTTTAGGGACCATATTACTATTTGTTCTCCCATTACCTTTTATGATGTTTACAATAAGGCATGGACTCTCGCTCTCGATCTTTATATTAATAGCAGGTAGCTTACTTTCTATCTTTTTCGGTGCCGTTACAAATATATTAATTGCCTTTATGTTTGGACTAAGCGGTTTAGTTATGGGGTTATTTTATAGAAGGAAGCAAGTGATAGGTGCTATAATTGGGGGGAGTATTGCCTATACAGTTGGCTTTATTATTGTCTATGTAGGGAGCATTTATTTGTTAGAAATAGATATAGTAAAGGATTTCTTCCAACTGTTAAAGGACTCGATGGAGCAATCAAAGGCAATGGTTTCAGAAATTAATCCAAATCTAGATGTTGAAAAGCAATTCAAGGCATTTGAAGAAGCATTGACATTAATCATCACTCTTCTTCCTAGCTGTTTTGTCATGGTAGGTATTATTTTTGCACTTATTACCCATCACATTTCGATGCCGATTTTAAAACGATTAAAATTTGAAATGCCAATTTTTTATTTTAAAGATATAAAATTTCCTACAAGTGTTATCTGGTACTTTTTATTGGTTTCTATTTTAATGATGATTCCAGGTAATCAAGAAAGCTTTTATTATACTGCAATCGTTAACTTGTATTACATTTTAATGTTTATACTGATCATTCAAGGATACTCGTTTCTATTTTACTATGCCAACAAGAAAGGGCTTTCTAAAGGAATACCAGTGATCATATTAATTGTATCGTTTCTAATACCAATATTCCTTTATCTTGTGAGGATCTTAGGTATAATTGATTTATGCTTCCCTCTCCGTGACAAAATAACGAAAAAGTGAAATGAGGATTCACCGCTTGAGAGGAGTTGATGAGAACGAATGCCGATGTTTTATGAAAAGTCACAGATTCGCTATTCTCTTATTGCAATTATAGGCATTTTAATATTAACTGTTCTATTTCTTTTTGTCCTAAATTGGATTATAGGCATACTTGTAACAGTTTGTTTATGTATTGCACTTTTCTTTCTCAGAAAGTCAGTACTTGAATATCGTAAGGAAATGGATAGCTATATAAGTACTCTTTCTTATCGTCTAAAAAAAGTCGGTGAAGAGGCATTAATGGAAATGCCAATTGGAATTATGCTAATTGATGATGATTTCAGAATTGAATGGGCTAATCCATATATAACGTCTATTATGAACGAAGATACTTTAATTGGGAGGGATCTATTAGAGATTCATGACTCATTGCTCCCGTTATTTAAACAAGATTCCGAAACTGAAGCGGTCATCACATTAGACGATCAAAAATTTAAGGTTATCATCAAGCGAGAAGAGCGGTTATTATATTTTGTTGATGTGACAGAACAAATTCAAATTGAAAAGCAATATGAGGATGAGCGAACGGCTTTAGCCTATATCTTTTTAGATAATTATGATGAAATTACTCAAGCGATGGACGATCAGACAAAAAGTGCGATAAATAGCAAAGTAACGGCCCTTCTTAATAAATGGGCAAAGGACTTTGGCGTATTTATTAAACGGGTATCATCAGAACGTTTTTTAGCGGTATTAAATGAACAAATTTTAACGAAACTTGAAAAATCAAAGTTTTCTATTCTAGATGAGGTTAGGGAAAAGACAACAATTGAAAATGTTTCATTAACCTTAAGTATCGGGATTGGTACAGGAGTATCATCTTTGCAGGAGCTTGGAGATTTAGCACAATCTGGGTTAGATTTGGCTCTTGGACGAGGTGGAGATCAAGTTGCCATTAAGCAAATAAATGGAAAAGTCCAATTTTATGGTGGCAAAACAAACCCGATGGAAAAAAGAACAAGAGTCCGAGCACGTGTCATCTCTCATGCACTTAAAGAAATTGTCACAGAAAGCGATAAAGTGATGATTATGGGGCATAAATTTCCCGATATGGATGCAATCGGCTCATCAATTGGAATATTAAAGGTAGCTCAAGCGAATGGGAAAGAGGGATTTATTGTTTTAGACGAAGAGGCCATTGATTCAGGAGTCATTCAGCTGTTGGAAGAAGTGAAACAACATTCTGAACTATGGTCTTGGTTTATAACACCCGATGAGGCTCTTGAGATAATGACAGATGAAACATTACTAATCATCCTCGATACGCATAAACCATCGTTAGTAATTGATGAAAGGCTATTATCGATAAGCGAGCATGTCATTGTTATTGACCACCATAGACGTGGAGAAGAGTTTATTAAGGACCCTATACTTGTTTATATGGAGCCGTACGCTTCCTCTACAGCTGAATTAGTTACCGAGCTGTTAGAATATCAACCAAAGCCGTTAAAGATGAATATGATTGAAGCTACAGCGCTATTAGCGGGGATTGTAGTTGATACGAAAAGCTTTACCTTACGTACTGGATCAAGAACATTTGACGCAGCCTCATACTTAAGGGGAAAAGGGGCAGATACGGTTCTTGTCCATAAGTTTATGAAAGAGGATATTGAAAATTATGTTAGAAGAGCATCTCTTATTCAAAATACAATGATCTATAAAAATGGCATTGCAATAGCAATCGCAAAGGATGATTCATATTTTGAACAAGTGACTCTTGCACAAACAGCTGATACACTTCTCACAATGAATAATGTGGTTGCATCCTTTGTCATTGCAAGAAGAAGTGAATCAAGCATTAGCATAAGTGCCCGATCATTAGGTGAAATTAATGTGCAGCTTATCATGGAGGCACTAAATGGCGGGGGACATTTAACAAACGCGGCAACACAATTGCAGGATATTACAATTGACGATGCAAGCGATATGTTAAAGAATGCTATTGATGAATATCTTGAAGGAGGAACCAAATCATGAAAGTTATATTTCTAAAAGATGTAAAAGGAAAAGGAAAAAAGGGAGAAGTAAAAAATGTTGCAGACGGATATGCACAGAACTTTCTTATTAAGCAAGGACTTGCAGTAGAGGCGACGAATGCAAATGTTAGCTCTTTAAATGCTCAAAAGAAAAAACAAGAAAAAGAAGCAATCGAAGAGCTAGAGCAAATGAAAAAACTTAAAACAGTTCTTGAAGAATTAACTGTTGAATTAAAAGCAAAATCCGGTGAAGGTGGACGTTTATTTGGTTCAATTACAAGTAAGCAAATTGCTGATGAATTGAAAAAAAGCCACAATATTAAGCTTGATAAGCGTAAAATTGAATTGCCTGATGCGATTCGCTCACTAGGATATACAAATGTACCTGTTAAACTACATCCAGAGGTTTCTGCGACAGTAAAGGTACATGTGACAGAACAGTAATAATATGGAAGCGGTTGTGGTTTTGTGGAAAGAGTAAATTTAGTCTTGAAGCTTGACCACTTTTTTTTTATTCTTAATACTTGAAGAGTTTTATATAATCATAGTTATAGGATAGTAATCTATTAGCAATAAATACACTAAAGGACGGTGATCATCATAAACGAGGTACTTGGTGATCGTATTCCACCACAAAATATTGAAGCAGAACAAGCTGTATTAGGTGCTATATTTTTACAGCCTTCCTCTTTAACGTTAGCTTCTGAGCTTTTAATTCCAGAAGATTTTTACCGAGCAGCACACCAAAGAATATATAATGCAATGCTAGAGTTATCAGACAAAGGTGAGCCTGTTGATTTAGTAACTGTCACAGCTGAATTAGCAGATGCGAATCTTTTGGAAGAGGTTGGCGGTGTTTCTTATTTAACAGACCTTGCTAACTCTGTTCCGACTGCGGCTAACATTGAATATTATGGGAAAATTGTTGAAGAGAAATCTATATTGCGTCGGTTAATACGTACAGCAACGACAATTGCACAAGATGGTTATACGCGTGAGGACGAGGTTGAGGTCCTTTTAAATGAAGCAGAGAAAACGATTATGGAGGTTGCACAACGTAAAAATGCGGGTGCCTTCCAAAATATTAAAGATGTTCTCGTACAAACATATGATAATATCGAGTTGCTACATGACCGTAAAGGAGATATTACTGGGATACCAACCGGATTTACTGAATTAGATAAGATGACAGCTGGTTTCCAACGAAATGATTTAATCATTGTAGCAGCCAGACCATCTGTTGGTAAAACAGCATTTGCCTTAAATATTGCACAAAATGTTGCAACAAAGACTGATGAAAATGTAGCAATCTTTAGTCTTGAGATGGGAGCAGACCAACTTGTAATGAGGATGTTATGTGCAGAGGGAAATATTGATGCACAAAGACTCAGAACAGGATCGTTGACCCCTGAGGATTGGGGAAAGCTTACAATGGCGATGGGAAGTCTCTCAAACTCTGGTATTTATATAGATGACACACCAGGTATCCGCGTCAGTGAAATTCGTGCTAAATGCAGACGATTGAAACAAGAGAGCGGACTTGGGATGGTTTTAATTGACTATTTACAATTAATTCAAGGTAGTGGCCGTACGGATAACCGTCAACAAGAGGTATCGGAAATTTCCCGTACGTTAAAAGAACTTGCACGTGAATTAAAGGTTCCTGTTATTGCGCTATCACAGCTATCTCGTGGTGTTGAGCAACGTCAAGATAAGCGTCCAATGATGTCTGATATTCGTGAATCTGGAAGTATTGAGCAGGATGCGGATATCGTTGCCTTTTTATACCGTGATGACTATTATGACAAGGAATCAGAGAATAAAAATATTATTGAAATTATCATAGCAAAACAACGTAATGGCCCAGTTGGTACTGTTTCTTTAGCCTTTGTTAAAGAATACAATAAGTTCGTAAACCTGGAACGGCGTTTTGATGATGCTGGAGTCCCAGCAGGAGCGTAAAGGAGACCGAAAAAGGTCTTCTTTTTTTTGGAATTGAATAGGCAAGCAAGCTAAATAGAGCCTTGCTTTTAATATACGTTCTGTATATCAATGACAGACTAGTATATCGAATCTTGGTCATACTAATGACGAAGAAGAAGAGAAAAAAGGAATAAATGCTGTTATAAGGAAAAATCTCAAATTACGAACAAATTCAACAGCTTATTTTAAAATGTTCGTATTTTCATTGACTTTCGCAAAGCTCATTGATAAAATAAACATGTTTGAATAGTGCGAAATTACGGAGGTGCACGGAATGTCTTCAGTAGTAGTAGTAGGTACACAATGGGGAGATGAAGGGAAAGGGAAAATTACCGACTTCCTTTCAGAAAATGCAGAAGTAATAGCTCGTTATCAAGGTGGAAATAATGCAGGTCATACAATTAAATTTGGTGGAGAAACGTATAAGCTTCACTTAATTCCATCTGGTATTTTTTATAAAGATAAAATTAGTGTCATCGGTAATGGTATGGTTGTTGATCCGAAAGCTCTTGTAGCTGAATTAGCTTATTTACATGAGCGTGGAATTACAACAGATAATTTACGAATTAGCAATCGCGCACATGTTATTTTACCTTATCACCTAAAGTTGGATGAGGTAGAAGAAGAACGAAAAGGTGCAAATAAAATCGGGACGACGAAAAAGGGAATTGGCCCAGCATATATGGACAAAGCAGCACGTGTCGGAATCAGAATTTCCGATTTACTTGAACGTGATGTATTTGAGGAGAAATTGACTCGTGCATTAGAAGAGAAAAACCGTCTTTTAGAAAAGTTTTATGAAGTAGAAGGATTTACTGTAGAAGAAATTTTAGATGAATATTATGAATATGGACAACAATTTAAGCAATATGTAGTTGATACATCAGTTGTGCTTAATGATGCGTTAGATGAAGGACGTCGCGTATTATTCGAAGGAGCACAGGGCGTTATGCTAGATATTGACCAAGGTACATATCCATTTGTTACATCTTCTAATCCTGTAGCAGGAGGAGTAACAATTGGTTCTGGAGTTGGACCGACAAAAATCAACCATGTTGTAGGTGTATCAAAGGCATATACAACACGTGTTGGCGATGGCCCATTCCCAACAGAATTAACGGATGAAATTGGTGACCAAATCCGTGAAGTAGGTCGTGAATATGGAACAACTACAGGCCGTCCACGTCGTGTCGGTTGGTTTGATAGTGTCGTTGTTCGCCATGCTAGAAGAGTAAGTGGCTTAACAGACCTTTCATTAAACTCAGTAGATGTCTTAACTGGTATCGAAACATTAAAAATTTGTGTAGCATATAAGCATAAGGGTGAAATTATTAATGAATATCCTGCAAGCTTAAAAGTACTTTCAGAATGTGAACCAGTCTATGAAGAGCTACCAGGCTGGACAGAGGATATTACAAACGTTAAAAGCTTAAATGAACTTCCAGAAAACGCTAGACACTATGTTGAACGTATTTCACAATTAACAGGAATTCCTTTATCAATCTTCTCTGTAGGACCAGACAGAACGCAAACAAATGTCATCCGCAGTGTATATAGTTAATTAACAGAGTGAGCTAAAGAGGTTGTCACAAGATTTTTCCTAATATCTAGGGCAGCCTCTTTTTCTATTAAAAAAAATTCAAAAAAGATATTGTTATTTTATGAATACCTATGTTATTATAGAAAACGTCCTGTTAAAACAACAGAAAAGAAGTTACTACTCATTTTTTAAAATGAGCCATTAGCTCAGTTGGTAGAGCACGAACGAGTAAGCTGCGAAGCATAACATCAGCGCACAAATTGAACCGCTCCTTGAATAAGCCTACTGAAATTTGGGCGTCGGAGACAAGTGGTAAATTAAATAATACTACTCATTTTTTAAAAATGAGCCATTAGCTCAGTTGGTAGAGCATCTGACTTTTAATCAGAGGGTCGAAGGTTCGAGTCCTTCATGGCTCACCATTTTCATTAACATGTTACAATGGCCCGTTGGTCAAGCGGTTAAGACACCGCCCTTTCACGGCGGTAACACGGGTTCGAATCCCGTACGGGTCACTTTAAAATAAATTAGTAGGTCTGGTCCGGTAGTTCAGTTGGTTAGAATGCCTGCCTGTCACGCAGGAGGTCGCGGGTTCGAGTCCCGTCCGGACCGCCATTAATACATACTATAATTCATTTTAAAGTGCATATAAACGACTAAATCAAAGGTCTGGCTCAGTAGCTCAGTTGGTAGGGCACGCCCGAATAGGCTACGAAGCGTTACATGAGCCACACATCGAGCAGCATCTTGAATCGTCCTTCTGAGATGTGGGCGATGGACTAGTTGTCAAAGAGAGAGTACATTCAAAGTAAGTAATAAATAATTAGTACGTGAGAAGTAAAACGAACTTTAGAAATAAACTACATTTTATAATATGGCTCGGTAGCTCAGTTGGTAGAGCAATGGACTGAAAATCCATGTGTCGGCGGTTCGATTCCGTCCCGAGCCACTCTAAAAGCATGATCGATTAGGTCGTGCTTTTTATTTTTTGCCGCGTTTTTTGATAGCAGCCCCTTAAACTTCAGACAATCCTTTCAAAGATTACGATGTTAACAATTAATAACAAATAAATCTAAAATATGTTAGATATAATACAATCCCATTACAAATAGGCAGATTATCGGGTAACGGTTTCGGTTCTATGGTAAATTAGTAGAGTTAAAGAAAATAAGATATTTGTCGATTTATGAACTAACTCTCAAATGTAAGAAACTTAAATAAGTGTCTTGTATGAAAGAGTAGGAGGAAATACAATTGTTTATACAATCTCGAGGTGATAAAGGAGATGTATTACCCAGGAAGAAGTATTTAAAACCAATTATAGTAGGAGCTGCATTAGCAGTAGCTTTTACAATTGGAGCGGGTAATGTATCTGCAGAATCTTCTTTATCAACCGTTTATCACATCTATGTAAATGAAGAATATATCGGTACTGTTAATAATAAAGAACAAATAGAAAAGCTTAAGAATGAGAAATTACAGGAAAGTAAAAGGGAGTATTCTAACCTGAATTTAACCCTTGAGAATATAGAAGTTATTCCTGAACAAATGTTTCGACCGGTTTTTAATAACGAAAGCACATTAGAAAAGCTTGATAAAGAGTTAGATGTAGTTGTTGAATCGACAGAATTAATCATTAATAATCAAGTCATAGCAAACTTTAATAGCCGCTCAGATGCAGAAGCTGTGTTAAATGCCTATAAGCGATCATTTGTATCCAATAGTGTATTAGAGGAACTTAAAATAAGAGAGCAAGCAAATATACAACCTAGTTCACTACAGGAAGGAAAGTCTCGAACATTAAATGTTATGTTTTCAGAAGATGTATCACTCGATGTAAAAAAGGTTTCACCTGATAAAATCCTAACTGTTGAACAAGGCATTAATTTATTAAAAACAGGAATCCCGAAAACAAAGATATATAAAGTACAGGAAGATGACGTATTAGGTAGTATCGCAAGTGATCATCAAATAACGTTAGAGCAATTGTTAACGTTAAATCCTGGATTAAATAAAGATTCAGTAATCAAGCCGGGAGATACTCTTAATGTCACAGTGTTAACACCAATTGTTCATGTGACGGAGAAAATTGAAGCTTTGCAGAAGGAAACAATATCTTTTGAAACAGAAGTGGTAGAAGACGCTACAATGCCGAAGGGTGAACAGAAAATCACTCAGGTTGGCCAAAATGGTGAGAAGCTAGTAAACTACTTAATCTATAAAGAAAATGGTACTGAAGTTAAACGAGAGATCACAAGCGAACAATCTGTTAAAGAGCCTGTAAAAGAAATTATCGTTAAGGGTACAAAGGTTATACCATCAAGAGGTACAGGAACGCTAAAATGGCCTGCAAATGGAGGTTATGTTTCTAGCGGATTAGGACAGAGATGGGGAAAGCTCCATAAAGGTATTGATATTGCAAGACCTAGCGATTTGACAATTAAGGCTGCAGACAACGGTAAGGTCGTATCGGCGGGGTATAGCGGTGGTTATGGAAATAAGGTTGTCATTGACCATAATAATGGATTGCAAACAGTCTATGCACATTTAGATTCAATTGCAGTATCTGCTGGTCAGGTTGTTTCCCAAGGTCAAAAATTAGGTGTCATGGGGAATACAGGGAATTCAACTGGAACTCATCTTCACTTTGAAGTTTATGAAAATGGTGCATTGAAAAACCCGATGGACTATTTAAATTAAGATTAGAGGTCTGACATTTTGTAGGAGTCAGACCTCTTTGCTATTATGAAATACTTAGCAGAGTAGATTTATACTAAAAGCATCCAATTTTAACAATCACTTTTTTGATAGATAACCGTTAATATTTGTAAAAGAGATGAATATCAATTGTGAAAATGGTACATTAAACATATAGAACAGTCGGAGATAAAGGGGCGAAAACAATGGATAAGAAAATTTTAGTTGTTGATGATGAAAAGCCAATCGCAGATATTTTAGAGTTTAATCTAAAGAAAGAAGGATATAACGTTTATTGCGCATATGATGGAAATCAAGCATTGGAAATGGTTGAGGAGATTAAGCCTGATCTTCTTTTATTAGATATTATGCTACCGAACCGTGATGGAATGGAGGTATGTCGTGAAATAAGGAAAAAATACGATATGCCAATCATTATGTTAACTGCAAAGGATTCAGAAATTGATAAGGTGTTAGGTCTTGAATTAGGTGCAGATGATTATGTTACAAAGCCATTTAGCACACGAGAGTTGCTTGCACGAGTAAAAGCTAATTTAAGAAGACAGCAAGCGAATGATAGTAATGAAACGAAAGCTTCAACTAATGAAATCAGTATTGGTTCACTTGTGATTCACCCTGATGCATATGTTGTATCAAAACGGGGTGAAACGATTGAATTAACTCATCGCGAATTTGAACTATTGCATTACTTAGCACAACATATCGGACAAGTTATGACAAGGGAACATCTTTTACAGACAGTGTGGGGATATGATTATTTCGGTGATGTTCGTACGGTTGATGTTACAGTGAGACGTCTACGAGAGAAAATAGAGGATAACCCTAGTCACCCAACATGGATTGTAACAAGACGTGGGGTTGGTTATTACTTACGTAACTCTGAGGAGTAGAGATATGAAGAAGGTTGGTTTTTTCCACTCGATTCATTTTAAGTTTGTGTTAGTTTACGTCTTACTTATTATGATCGCCATGCAAATAATAGGAGTTTATTTTATTAGGGAATTGGAAAGCTCGTTAAAAACTAATTTTATTGATTCGATGTCAAAGCGAGTTAGCTTACTAGTTTATAATATTGGGCAGGAAATGAGCACTAAAGAATATGAAGATGAGGGAGTCTCGGGTACTGAAATTGATTCGATTATAAATGACTTTGCTGAGACAGGTGAAGTAAATGAAGTCCGAGTTATCGATGAGACACAAACTGTGATCGCAACTTCAAAGGCTGATAAAGATATTGTTGATAAGAAGACGAAAGAGGCGTTAGTACAGAGAGCGCTTGTTTTCGGAAATCCGTTAATAGGCGATAAGCTTAGACTGGATAATGATAATCAGCGAGTCATTGAAATGGCATTTCCAATCAATTCGGAGAGCACGAATAGTGAATCTAATGGTGGTGCCGTATATATTGTTGCATCTATGGAAGAAGTTTATTCTCAGATGAAGATTATTAATAAAATCTTTGCGACTGGAACTGGCCTTTCCTTGTTTATTACTGCTGCATTAGGAATATTTTTAGCTAGAACGATAACTAGACCGATGACTGATATGAGAAAACAGGCAATTGAGTTAGCAAATGGGAATTATTCCCGCAAAGTTAAGGTGTATGGAGAAGATGAAATTGGACAGCTTGCGTATACGTTTAATTATTTAACTGAGAAGCTGGAGGATGCACAGGCTACAACCGAGGGTGAAAGGAAAAAACTTGCATCTGTTATTGCACATATGACAGATGGGGTTATTGCGACAAATCGCACTGGGAAGGTTATTTTAATCAATAATCCTGCACTTGAAATGCTAAATGTTTCACGTGGAACGATCAAAGATATCCATATTACGGAATTATTAGGTTTAGAGGATCATAATGGTTTTGAAAGCATGCTTGATGAGCAAGAATCACTTATTATAGAAACAGATACTAAGGAGCGCTCTTACATTCTCCGAGCGAGCTTTTCCGCCATACAGAAGGAATCGGGAGCAATTGATGGGGTAATTGTTGTTTTATATGACATAACCGAGCAGGAAAAAATTGAGCAGGAGAGAAGGGAATTTGTTGCGAATGTTTCCCATGAGTTACGTACACCTCTGACAACAATGCGAAGTTATTTAGAGGCGTTAGCTGATGGAGCATGGAAAGATGAGGAAATTGCTCCACAATTTTTAAGTGTAACTCAAACTGAAACAGAACGAATGATTCGTCTCGTTAATGATCTTTTACAGCTATCTAAGCTTGATCGGACAGACTATCGTTTAAATAAAGATTTGGTAAATTTCAGTGACTTTTTCAATAAAATAATTGATCGATTTGAAATGACAAAGGCACAGCATGTAGACTTTGTAAGGAAAATTCCTAATGAGGCTTTGTTTGTTGATATTGATACAGATAAGATTACTCAAGTTCTCGATAATATTATTTCGAATGCATTAAAGTATTCTCCAGAAGGAGGACAAATTACGTTCTCAATAGATGTACTACCAACAGAGCTACAAATCTATATTAGAGATCAAGGTGTTGGAATACCAAAAGGTAGTGAAAATAAGATTTTTGACCGGTTTTATCGGGTGGATAAAGCAAGATCTCGTAAATTAGGTGGTACAGGTTTAGGATTAGCGATTGCGAAGGAAATGGTCTATGCTCACGGAGGAGATATTTGGGCGAAAAGTAAGGAAGGGCATGGAACAACAGTTTACTTTACTTTACCGTATAACCCGGAACAAGAGGATGAGTGGGAATGAAAAAGGAATCAGTAAAAAGTGCCATCTTGACCGCGTTAATTATCATCAGTTTGCTACTAACCTGGAATATGTGGACATATCAACCTACATTATTTGATGCTAAGAAGGAAACTGATGTATATGAAGTTATGCCGATAACCAATACAATAAAAAAATATTATGAAGTTATAAAACCACAACAATTATTTATTCATGATGGTGAAAATCACTTTAGCACAATGGATGCTAGCCATTCAAATGATTTGTGGATGAAAATGCAGAGTTGGGAGTATAGTGATTTAGAAAGTGGAGTTGAAACCTTTTCTAGTGGTGAAAATTTGAAGGAAATTCAAAAGAATAGTATCGAGTTAAGATTTTTAAATGAAATACCAATGAAGACATTCCAGACGATGTTAGAATGGGATGCAGATACCGAGAATGTTCAGTTTGACAGAATTTATTTAAAAGCCGGTGAAACCGGTGGTATTCAAAGTGTCTATTTTGTTTCATATGATAAAATGAGGTATGTTGAATCATCTGTAAACAACAATAGTGAGGCTACTCAGAAAGTGAAGCAACTTTTTAATGATAGAAATAATTTAGAAAAATATTATTCCTTCAATATAAGTGAAGGAAAGGAAATCTTTTTACCCGTTAATGAACCCAAAATGGTGAAGCATCAATATAAAGTAGAAGAGATAGCAGGTTCAAGGTTTAGAGACGCTTTGTTCAGCAATAGTTCTGTTATTAAACAGGACTCGATTACTAGTAAAAATAGTTATACGGACGCTATTAGTTTGTTGGATATATATCCAGAACAGCATAGAGTTTATTATGTAAATCCAGCTGTTGATGATTCAGTTCCTCTTGAAGCCAGCACATTAGTTGATCAAAGTATTAAATTTTTAAATCAACATGGCGGTTGGACAGATGAATATATGTTATTTGATATAGATGATAAGGAAAATAAAATATCGTATATTATGCAGATTCATTCAATCCCTGTAATACCTTTTGATGAGTATCCTCAAACGATGATCATTCAAAAATGGGGTCAAAATGAAGCTGCTTCATATGAAAGACCTTCATACCGGATCGATTTTGAAATTAATAGTAATAATGAAATTATGTTAATGTCAGGAAAAAAAGTAGAAGAGCTCTTAAAAGCTAATAATGATATAGACAAAGAAGATATAAGTAATATCTATATTGCCTATCAACTAGAAAATGTAGAAAACCAAGGTATTGTAAACGTTACTCCAGTATGGTGTATTGAAATGAACAATGGTAAATTAAAGACATTTAAAGACGAAATCGTACAATCTGGAGGAAATGCAAATGGAATGGAGTAAAACGAAAACCATTTTTATTTTAGCTTTTCTCATATTAGATCTCTATTTAGCCTACTCCTTTTATGAAATGCGGAGCGACTCTATTGTAGAGCCAATGGTTGAAACAACGACAGAAGAGGATTTGCAACTAGCCGGAATTACTTATTCAAAGCTTCCAGAATCTCAGGAAAAGGGGTTTTATATTACGGCTAAAAGTAAGGAGTTTACAGCCGAAGAAATAGCTAAGCTTAAGGATCAAAGCCAAAGAAGCACAATAGGTGAAAGCTCCATTACAACACTATATATGGATTTAGACAAACCATTTCCATTACCTGATGTTAATGCTGAGGTCAAGGCGGATCAATTTGTGAAAAATAATGTATTGTACGGTGAGTTATATCATTACTGGTATTCAGATGAAAAATCAAATACAATGATTTATATTCAGGAATATAAGGACAACAAAATATTTCAAGAGCTAGATGAACATATTGCAATGGTCATATTAAATTTGAATGAAAAAAATGAGATCGTTTCGTATAATCAATCTATGCTAGAGGATATAAAAGAAGTACAAGAGAAGGAAGTTACTGTATCACCACTAGAAGCTATTGGTGTCCTTTATACAAAAAATCTATTGCAGATGAATAGCAAAATTGTTGAAGTAGATTATGGATATTACACAAATATTCCTTTATCAAATCAGCAAATTTTAGCTCCAACTTGGCATCTTATTGTAGAAACGGACCAAGGTGAGAGAAAAGACTATTATGTGAACGCGTTAGCGGGAGAAGTATTACAATCAGCAGAAAAATCGATTAGGAGTGAATAATATGGGCTTGCAATTTAGTGTACTTGCAAGCGGGAGTACGGGGAATGCTATTTTTGTAGAAACAGAAAATCAATCCTTTTTAGTTGATGCAGGATTGAGTGGTAAGCAAATGCAACAATTATTTGAGCAAATTGGAAAAGATATTAGTAAACTATCAGGAATTCTAGTTACACATGAGCATAGTGATCATATTAAAGGATTAGGAGTACTTGCTAGGAAATATAAGCTACCAATTTACGCAAATGAAAAAACATGGAATGCGATGGATGGGTTAATTGGAAAAATTGAAACAGGGCAAAAATTCATTTTTCAGACAGGCTCAGTTAAAACATTTGGATCATTGGATATTGAATCATTTGGAGTTTCACATGATGCAGCAGAACCGATGTTTTTTGTCTTTCATCATCAAGGGAAAAAACTAGCATTAATTACTGATACAGGTTATGTTAGCGATAGGATGAAGGGCACCATTCATAATGCAGATGCGTTTGTTTTTGAAAGTAATCATGACGTTTCAATGCTCCAAATGGGTCACTATCCTTGGAGCATAAAGCGACGCATATTAAGCGATGTAGGTCACGTCTCAAATGAGGATGCAGCAATTGCCATGTCTGATTGTATTGGCGATGCGACAAAACGAATCTATTTAGCTCACTTAAGTAAGGATAATAATATGAAAGATTTAGCTCGAATGTCCGTCCAACAAACCTTAGCAAGTAAGGGCTTTATAACTGGTGAGCAATTTGAGCTATACGATACAGATCCAACAACCCCGACACCACTTGTAGCAATTTAACAACGAGAAAAATATACTGTAGGGAAAACTCATGAAATGCTAGGTAATGAGTGTCATTTCATGAGGAACCTTAAGTACTCCATTTATCATTTCATCCCTAATACATATTAGATTTTCTATGGAATTTTATCATTTTCATTACATATAATCCATTTATTCACCTATCATAGAGGCATTGTTTTGGTTAATTTTTTGCGATCAAGTGAATAATGGTGATTAGGACTATTCATAACTAGAGCAAAAGGAAGTGACTGTTATGGGCTATTATGATCAGGATTATGAAGAGTATCAACCTAAAAAACAAAAGGGAAATCGCGGGGGATGGTTTTTAGCAGGATTAGTTGGTGCAATACTTGGAGGATTGCTCGTCATTGTTGCCATTCCCACTTTATCAAATTTAGATTTTCTTCCCTATAAAATGGATATAACAGGTGAAGACGAACAGGAAGATACGGGTGAAACGACAACAGGTCCTGTTAAAAATGTCTCAGTTGAGGTAAATTCCGCAATTACTGGTATTGTTGACGAGGTATCAGATGCAGTTGTAGGTGTCGTAAATCTACAAGAAGCGGGCTTCTGGAACGAGACAGGTGAGGCTGGAACCGGATCAGGTGTCATTTATAAAAAGGAAGGTAAAAATGCCTTTATTGTAACGAACCACCATGTTATTGCAGGCGCCTCAGAAATTGAAATTAGCTTAAGTGATGGAACTAGAATTCCTGCTGAATTATTAGGTAGTGATGAGTTAACAGACTTAGCAGTATTACGTGTTAGCAGTGAACAGATAACGAAGGTTGCTGAGTTTGGTAATTCAGATAAAGTAAAACCAGGTGAGCCTGTCATTGCAATAGGAAATCCATTAGGGTTACAATTTTCAGGATCTGTAACACAAGGTATTATTTCAGGAACAGAGAGAGCAATACCAATTGATGAAAACGGTGATGGCCAAGTAGATTGGAATGCAGAGGTTTTACAAACAGATGCTGCAATAAACCCTGGTAACAGTGGAGGGGCGTTGATTAATATGGATGGCCAAGTAATTGGGATCAATTCAATGAAAATCGCTGAAGCTGCTGTTGAAGGGATTGGCTTATCTATTCCGTCTAATCACGCAATACCGATTATTAGTGATTTAGAGAAGTACAGTGAAGTAAGACGTCCTTATATGGGAATTGGGATGAGATCATTAAATGAAGTTTCTAGTTACCATGTGGAACAAACATTAAAGCTTCCGAAAGAGGTAGAAGCAGGAATCGTCGTTATGAGTGTTGATCCAATTTCCCCAGCAGGTCAAGCTGGCTTGCAGGAGCTTGATGTGATTACAGAATTTGCTGGTAAAGAAATTAAAGATATTATTGAGTTAAGAAAAGTATTATATGAGCAAAAAATTGGTGATACAGTCAAATTTACCTTTTATCGGGAAGGTAAGAAGATGACAGGAGAAATGAAATTAGGAGAGCAACATTCGATTGGAGGCTAAAGGTTAGCCTCTTTTTTTTTTGCGTTTAGTAAATTACGAAATTTAATAAATGTAGAAAAGCGCTTGTCATCGGCCTCAAGCTTTCTTTGTGGATAAATGAAAAGAAATATATGGTTTGTGGATAAACAGAAAAAATGGTAAAACTAAATAATGAACATCCACATGTGGATAAGGAGGAGTTAAGCATGTATAGCTGTGAAGAACATATAGAATTAGCAATTGATATGTATGTAGACGAAAAAGAGTTAGCACCGGAGATTGAAAAATTAGATAATTCAAGAAAGTTATCCACAAGTTGTGATTTGTGTACAAACCCAGCAGTATATATAGTAGGGAACTAATATTCGGTGGATGGTGTGGATAAAACGAAGCTAAATGTGGATAACTTTTGATGGTGGAAATGGGGAACAAATATGAATATTTCAATCATAACGATAGGCAAGCTAAAAGAAAAATATTTAAAACTTGGTATCGATGAATATTTAAAAAGACTTTCAACATACGCAAAGGTAGACGTTATTGAATTACCAGATGAAAAAGCACCAGAAAATCTTAGCGAAATTGAAATGGAGCAGGTAAAGGATAAAGAGGGAGAAAGAATATTAGCAAAGATAAACGACGACACACACGTTATAGCCCTTGCAATCGATGGAAAGATGAAATCCTCCGAACAGCTTGCCAAAGAGCTTGACCAGCTCGCTACATACGGAAAAAGTAAAATAGCCTTCATCATTGGCGGTTCACTAGGCCTTAGCAAACAAGTCATGAACCGCGCCAACGATACACTATCCTTCTCAAAAATGACCTTCCCACACCAACTAATGCGGCTTATATTATTAGAGCAGGTGTATCGGGCTTATCGGATTAATCGGGGGGAACCGTATCATAAGTAAGTGATGTAAAAGAAAAAACCACTAAGAACGTTGATTCATAACGTTTTTTAGTGGTTTTTAGTTTTCAAGCTTGTACTATATTACGAAACTAACAATGATACCTGAAAGTATGCTTACAAGTGTGGCGCCATATAACAGTTTCAATCCAAAACGCGCTACGGAATTTCCTTGCTTTTCATTCAGACTTTTAACAGCCCCGACAATAATGCCAATAGAAGAGAAGTTGGCGAAGGAAACTAGGAATACAGAAAGGATTCCCATTGTTCGTTCACTAAAGTGATAATTTCCTCCTGATAAATCCAACATTGCCACAAATTCATTGGTCAATAGTTTAGTCGCCATAATTGATCCGGCACTAACTGCTTCCGAGAAAGGTATTCCCATAATGAAAGCAATTGGAGCGAATAGATAACCTAAAATCGTCTGGAAAGAAACATTAAATAATAACTCAAATACATGATTGAATCCCGCCATTAATGCAATGAACCCAATTAACATGGCACCTACGATAATTGCAACCTTAAAACCATCAAGAATATACTCACCGAGCATTTCAAAAAACGATTGCTTTTCTTGCCCCTGTATTTCTAATATATCCTCACTTGGGTCGACTTCGTACGGATTAATAATAGTTGCTATGATAAAACCGCCAAATAAATTTAAAACTAAAGCTGTGACAATATATTTTGGCTCTAGCATCGTCATATATGCTCCAACTATGGACATTGATACAGTCGACATTGCCGAAGCACATAAAGTATACAAACGCTGGTTCGAAAGCATGCCGAGTTGTTTTTTTAACGTGATGAAAACCTCTGACTGTCCGACCATCAGTGAGGCAACTGCATTATATGATTCTAATTTACCCATCCCATTCACTTTACTTAATAACAACCCAATTCCCTTCATAAGGAATGGTAGGATTTTCAGATGCTGTAGAATACCAATTAATGCAGAAATAAATACAATTGGAAGCAATACCGTTAAAAAGAATGGAGCCTCTCCCTCGTTTGCTATGCCGCCAAACACGAAAGTAATCCCTTCGCTTGCATATTCGAGAAGCTTGTTAAAAACAGCAGCAATTCCCTTGATGATGATTAAGCCAAATTCTGTATTTAACAGTAACAAGGATAAAAGAATTTGAATGATAATCATCGTAATAATTGGTATGAATTTTATTTCTTTACGATTGGAACTTGCCAACCAAGCTAAAAACAATACAACGAGAATACCTAAAAAAGAAATAACGTATTGCACATGGAACCTCCTGATAAATTCAATAATTTGAGACTGCTTACATAAATTATCTCAGAATAATACCCTTTTTTACTTTTGATTGCAATAGATATTTTGTCCATATTTAATAAAAAAGAACCGGACATAGTTTATTTAAGGAAAAATATCGATTGTGAGTAAACTTCATCTTATCTTTAAAGCGTATAAGTTTCGTCTCTGTCCAAAAAAAAGCAGCTTGAACTGCTCAACAAGAATTAGCTTTGCTGAAATCGGTAGCAAGCTTTGCATATTATCAACTTGTTGCATAGTTAATAATTGGAAGATAGGCAGGTGTTCATAGTAATCGATCACTTCAAATAACTAGTAATGGTGCTAAGTGGCGAGTGGTTCAATCTCCCCCTTGTTTGAATTATTCCATACTAACTTAACTTTTTCAAACAACAAAATTTTTTGTCGTGTAAGAGTCCTTTTGATAAACAGGAAATTTAGCGGACTCAAGGTTTCTTGCAGATTGTTTTTATCGAGGCAATAGGTTTGTGCCAATAGTTTAACAGATGTTCTTGCAAGGATATATCGGAAAGGAAAAAATATTTACGATATGGTGCATCAAATATAGTCAACAAGTTGGTCTGTTTTTCTGCGGTTGTTTTCCAATGCGATCAACTGATATATCACTAAAGTATTGCACATTGTCTTTTAAGTATAATCATATACTGATTAGCTTTGCCCCTCCTTTTTGGTATGCCTAGGTACAAAAAAGGTTCCACAACTTTGAAAAAATGTTTACTATATGGAGGGCTGTATATGGACACACAAAAAACATACCCGTAGCTTAAGTTATTAATAAACTGTCGTATGAAATAAAGGAGTATAACATGAGAAAACGCGGCATCACCGTTAAATTATTCGCTGTAACAGCTTTATTCTTTTTGGTGTTTTACGCCATGATAATGATATTTCAGCTATTATTCTTTGATCGTTTTTATCAGCATCATAAAACGAAGGAAGCAGCAAAGCACATACATCAATTAGCAGAGGGTTATGAGAACAATTCCTGGAGCGAAGAGGAATTGACAAGACAGACACTTTCTTACATGAGGAAGACCAAAAGCCCGTTGACGATTGTAGACGCAGAGGGTTTTCAGTTGGTAAAGGATCCGTTTAACATCATGCTGGAAACAGGAGATGGCAAAGTTGTAGAAGTACCGCTTTCCTTACTTGTCACAAATTACGGAAAACAGTTGCGAGCATTGAACATCATAAAGGGAGATACATTGATTGTTCAAGGAGAAACAGATGCTACGGTTCCTTCGGTCATTTATCCATCAGTTATTACGAAGAATGAGTTTAGTGTCGGTGAAGATCCAGTCGAGAATGAAGTGACAATCGAAGGGAAAGTAAAAAGCATTTCGCTACCTAAGGCTGGGATGATAAATAGAGGACTAGGGATCCTCTATGATGCGCTGCTAGAATGGTTCCCGCTTAAGGAGGCGCAGATAAAGCAGCTTTCCAAAGGGGAAAGTCTGCAGCTGGACTGGGTGGAATCATGGAGTGGAAAACATAATTTAGTACTAATTGAGCCGTTTAAGAAAGACGGGGAAATGCAATATATGTTCTCTGTCACATCTCTTCAGGAAATCAGAGATACGAATGAAGCACTTCAAATATTTTATGTATATATCGGAATCGCAGGCTTCATTCTCATCCTTTTGCTGTCGTTATTCTTCTCCCGCCTTGTTAGCAGACCTCTGATTAAGCTGAATGAAATGGCAAAAAAAATGGTGCACCTAGACTTCTCATCGGCGAAGCCAATTAAGCAGAAGGATGAGCTAGGGAGCCTTTCAAACAATATGCTTGTTATGGCGCAAAATCTAGATGTTGCCTTAAATGAATTGAAACAAGCGAATGGGAAGCTAAAGCAGGATATGGAAAAACGTGTGCAGATGGAAAAGGAGCAGCGCGAGTTTTTCGAGCATGCATCACATGAATTGAAGACACCGCTTAGCATAGTCAAAAGCTTCGCTGAGGGGCTTCAGGATGGGGTCAGTCCGGATAAGCATGACCACTATATAGAAGTGATCATTGAGGAGTCAGAAAAGATGGAAGTCCTGATAAAAGATATGCTTGATTTGGCTAAGCTGGAAAACGGTGCAATTAAATTAAGAAAAACATCTTTTCTTCTCAGTGAAATGATAGAGGATTTGGCAGATAAACTATTCTGTATAGCAAAAGAGAAAAATGTCGTCATTGAAATCATGCCGAAGAATGAACAGCATATTTTGGCGGATTATGAGTGGATGGAACGAGTAATGAAAAATCTTCTAGTTAATGCGATCAGGCACAGTAAGCCCGATTCTGTCATTGCGATTCGAATCGAATTGGATCAGGAAAATGGAGGCAGTGTGTTCAAAATTGAAAACAAAGGCGCACAAATACCAGAAGAGCAGATAGAAAAGATCTGGAAACGTTTCTATCGGACCGAATCTTCTCGGAGCAGAATGACAGGTGGTACAGGATTAGGATTGGCCATTGTCCAGCAAATTCTTGATCTTCATGCATTTCATTACGGAGCGGAAAACATACCTGATGGTGTGCGTTTCTATGTTCGTTTCAATTAATGGGACTAATTGCTTATTAGGACACATGAAAGACATATAACTTTGTTAATATATTGAAAGATTGGAAGGAAGATTCACGATGGGGAAGAAAGTATTGCTTGTCGAGGATGAAGTGAGAATTCGAGAAGTTGTAGCCGATTATTTCAAAAAGGACGGCTGGGAAGTGTATGAAACGGATAATGGCCGCAGTGCAATCGACTGGTTTGATGCCATTTATCCAGATTTAGTCATTCTCGATATCATGATGCCGCAAATGGATGGATTTGCTGTCACAAAGCAGGTTCGAATGAGGTCTGGTGTACCAATTATCCTGTTGACAGCAAAATCCAGTGACGATGATAAAATTCAAGGGTTTGAACTTGGAGCCGATGATTATGTTACCAAGCCATTCAGCCCAAGAGTGTTAGTAGCACGTGCTAATTCTTTAATGAAACGGGCAACCGAACAATACATGCCGACCGGTCATATGATCAGCTTCGGGAAAGCAATTGTTAATACGAAGTCCCATCAGCTTCAGCTTGAGGGTCAACAAGTCGATTTGACGCCAAAAGAATATGAATTATTGGTGTTTCTGCTTCATCATAAAAATAATGTCCTTTCACGCGAAACAATTTTGAATCACGTATGGGGGTTGGACTTCGATGGTGATAATCGAGTTGTTGATACACATATAAAAAAGCTGAGAGCTAAATTAAGCTGTGAATCACATCATATCCGGACTGTTATTGGAACCGGCTATAAATTTGAATAAAAGGGAGAGAGAAGATGAATAAGCTCAAACAGCTTTATACGAACAATTATGTCCGTTTTGCTTTACATACTTGTTTTTATCTAGCAATCCTTATTACCTTGTTCTTGATGTACGGCTTCCATACCGCGAATACTGGCAACTATATTTATAATGATTTTTAAATGGAGAAGATAATAGAATGAAACTTTTAACTCGTATTGCACAGCATGCAGCAAGAAACCCGGAACAGACAGCATTTCGTACAGAGGATCAGGTGCTAAATTACAGATTGCTTTGGGATAGATCAAGCAGGCTAGCAAGCTTAATTCATGCCACACAGCTTGAGCGGCAGACGCCAATCGTTGTGTATGGTCATATGGGAACCGATATGCCGGTATCGTTCCTCGCCTGTGTAAAGGCTGGCCACCCTTATATACCGGTAGATACATCGATTCCAATGGAACGAGTGCGTCTTATTGTAGAAAAATCTGGTGCAAGATTGGTAATTAATACAACAGATAGCATGCTGGATTTTAATAATGTCACTGTTTTACACGTACCGACACTGCAGCTGGAACAAGAAGAGCTTATTGGTAATGAATACTGGGTCAAGCCTGATGAAGTCTTTTATATCATTTATACATCCGGCAGTACTGGAAATCCAAAAGGCGTTCAAATAACCGCAGCAAATCTGCAATCTTTTACCGATTGGATGACAGGTGACTTTCCACTAGATCTAGGAAAGGTGTTTTTGAATCAGGCACCCTTTTCATTTGATTTGTCTGTGATGGACTTTTATCCAGCACTGCAGAGCGGGGGTACAATTCATACATTGGAGAGAGAAGTAATCAATAAGCCGAAGCTTTTGTTTGAGAACTTGAGTCGTTCTGCATTGCAAATATGGACATCGACGCCATCATTCGTGCAAATGTGTTTCCCAAATCCCGACTTTAATCAAAAAATGCTTCCTGAGCTAGAGGTATTCCTTTTCTGTGGTGAAGTACTACCTTTAGCCGTGGCCAAAGAGCTGAAAGAACGTTTCCCAAGGGCAAGGATTTTCAATACTTATGGGCCTACAGAGGCAACAGTTGCTGTGACCTCGATTGAAATTACGGAAGAATTGCTTGCTAAAGAGAAGGCGCTACCGGTTGGCTATCCAAAATCCGATATGCGTATTTTCGTTATGGACGAATTGGGTAACCCGTTGCCTGAAGGTGAAAAAGGAGAGCTTATCCTTGCGGGGCCAAGTGTGTCAAAAGGCTACCTAGGTGAACCGTTACTGACAGAAAATGCATTCGGCATTATAAACGGAATGAACGCCTATCGTACCGGAGACGCCGGCTTTATTCAGGACGGGTTGGTGTACTGCCAAGGTAGGCTGGATTATCAAATCAAGCTGCATGGTTACCGGATGGAGCTGGAAGAGATTGAATTCCACCTTAATCAGTCTGATTATATTAAGTCTGCTATTGTTATCCCATATGCACCAAACGAGGAAATTGAATACTTAATTGCGGCAGTGGTACCAGCGGAGCATAGCTTTGATAAGGAGTACAAGCTGACAGCTGCTATTCGAAAAGACCTTGCTTTGCGCTTACCGGCATATATGATTCCGCGTAAGTTCACGTATTATACTGCTATTCCAATGACGATGAATGGGAAAGCAGACCGTAAGAAAATGAAGGAAGAGGTATTCGCATGACCCCGTATAGCTCTTTCCTTTTCTTTATTATTCTAGGTATCTTGCTGCTGCCGACGATGATTCTTGGCACAATGGGCAAGCGCCTACGGTATTACAATGTGTTCGTCTCCATTGTTGTATTGGCTATTATATTTTCAGAAGGGAACGCAGGCTTCTTCTCGTTAGTAGCCTTCACCATCCTTCAGGTTGTACTAGTCAAAGGCTATATTACTTATCGACAGACAAAGAATAGCAGCCTCGTATTCTATGTAATAAGTTTTCTATCGATCCTACCTTTGATTTTATCGAAGGTTTTACCGATATTGGCAGTGGATAACTGGGCAAGCTTTCTAGGAATATCCTATCTGACATTTCGAGCTGTCCAAATCATTATTGAAACAAGAGATGGGTTGATTAAGGAGCAGCTCTCAATTTTTCAGCTTGTCAATTTTATGCTATTTTACCCGACAATTTCATCAGGTCCAATTGATCGCTTCCGTCGATTTCAGAAGGATGAAGAAAAGTGTTGGACACCTGAGGAGTACAAGGAACTACTTTATAAAGGGATTAATAAAATCTTCATTGGTTTTTTGTATAAATTTATAATTGGCTATAGCATCAATACATACTTCATTATGAATCTAGATTATATAGCAGATGGCAAGTTTAGCTATCATCTGTTATACATGTACAGCTATAGCTTGTATCTATTCTTTGACTTTGCCGGCTATACGGCGTTTGCAGTCGGAGTCAGTTATATAATGGGAATCCGATCACCGGAGAACTTTAATAAGCCATTCATCAGCCGAAACATCAAGGATTTCTGGAATCGATGGCATATGTCACTGTCGTTCTGGTTCCGTGATTATGTGTTTATGCGCTTCGTCTTTCTGATGAAGAAGAAAAAATGGATACAGAACAAAATGCTCGTTTCGAATCTAGGTTATGCCCTGCTGTTCCTGCTGATGGGAATATGGCATGGAGTAGCGATTCAGTACATCATTTATGGAGCATATCATGCCTTGATGATGGTAGGATTTAATTTCTTCGAGACCTGGAATAAAAAACATAAACGCTGGCCAACAGGGAGAGTAATGACATTTGTGTCTATCGTCATCACTTTCCATGTCGTTTGTTTCGGCTTTTACCTGTTTTCTGGCAAACCATTTCAATAATAAAAGGGGAATATAAATATGAATTTTAAAGAGAAAGTACTACAAATTATTGCAGAAGTTTGTGAAGATGATGTTGTGAAAGAAGAGCATGATTTGGATATATTCGACGCAGGACTGATTGATTCATTTGCGACAGTAGAATTACTTGTTCAATTCGATGAGCAGCTTGATATCAATGTACCGATTACAGAATTCGACCGTGATACATGGAATACACCAAATGCTATTGTTGATCGTCTGAATGAGCTGAAATAATGAAGAAGAAGTATCTGTTTGGACCGATCATTCTTGCATTGGTCTTGTTTGCCGGGGTCGTATTCGTACCCGTATCATGGCTGGTTAAGTTAGTTCCAGCGGATCGTTTGGCGGAATCGGCTACAAGCCTGGAGCCAAATATGTTCCAAGGAACTTATTTGCAAAGTGAAATGCTTAAACGTTCAACGTATGTTCCAATCTATGGTTCTTCTGAATTGTCGCGCTGGGATCCATTCCATCCATCGAATTATTTCGAAACGAATGACGCTACCTTTACACCTTATTTAATAGGAAAAGGCGGAATGACCTCTATTATTCATGATGTAAATTTTGCAACACACGCCGATCAATTGAAGAATAAGCAAATGGTCATCATCGTATCGCCGCAATGGTTTGTAAAGCATGGTACAGACGAGCAGCATTTTGCACCAAACTATTCCTCCCTGCAAGCGTACCAGCTTCCTTTCAATAAGGAAGTTAACGAGCAGGTGAAACGAAAATTAATGCAGCGTTTGATGACGTATAACGCGGTCAAGAACGACCCGATACTTTATCAGCTTTACGATGCTTACCTGAATGACAAAAAGGTTATGTTTAATACTTTATCAGTTCCTGCAAAGGCATATATATCTATCCTTGAGAAAAAGGATCTGTATTTCACACTTCTGAAAGATAAACCAACTAATCGTCATCAGTCAGACGAAGTGAAGGATAAGACATGGGAAGAACTGAAGGCACAAGCTGATTCTTATGGCGAGAAACGGACACAGCATTCCAAATTTTATATTGATGACAAAGTGTATAATCATAAGAAGCACTATATCAAGAGTATGGAAGGAAAGAACAAAGGACATTCCTATGCAGAATCACCTGAGTACGATGATTTCCAGCTGATGCTTCATATTCTTAAGGAAGCTGAGGCTAAACCACTTTTTGTTATTATCCCAGTGAACGGGGCGTATTATGACTACACAGGCTTCACGGAAAAAGGACGGCAAGACTACTACACTCGTATAAAGAAGCAAATTAATGATAGCGGCTTTACCTACGCCGATTATTCCGACCATGAATACGATCCTTACTTTATGCGTGACACGATTCATATCGGCTGGAAAGGCTGGGTTTATTTAGATGAGGATATGCAGAAGTTCCTTGAAAAACACTAGGTAGGCAATTTTAATCCCAGTAAAGTAGCTAGTTTTATAAAGAAACTGCTTAACAATATAAAATGGTGACGATAACATGCTACCCATTTGGTTGTTTTCTACATTATCCAACGTTAAGGTGAATCTTCATAAGTAAATGAGGTTCCTTCATTTGTACATTCTAAACTAACAATATTCTAATCTAAAAAAGGCATTGTTCTTCGGAACAATGCCTCAGACTGTAGACAAACTCGATAAAATCGAGTTTGCATACAGTCTTTTTTTATTTAAAATATTTATTAATAGATATTTTAGAGGTGATGGATAATGATGACAAGAAACAATAATACTGAAAGAGATCAGTTAGAAGTTATCGCAATTGACCAATTAGTACCACAAGATCATTTGGTGCGTAAAATTGAATCTGCTATTGATTTCTCCTTCATTTATCCATTGGTTGAAAAACTCTATTCAACACTAGGCCGTCCGAGTATTGATCCTGTTGTATTGATTAAAATGACATTTATTCAATATGTATTTGGTATTCGTTCTATGAGGCAAACCATTAAAGAAATTGAAACAAACGTGGCATATCGCTGGTTCTTGGGATTCGGTTTTTATACAGAAGTTCCTCATTTCTCTACCTTTGGTAAGAATTATGAGCGTCGTTTTAAAGAAACGGATTTATTTGAACAAATCTTTTATCGGATTCTAAAAGAGATTACAGATAAAGGTTTATTGAGCGCAGATCATGTATTTATTGATTCAACTCATGTTAAAGCTAGTGCTAATAAACGTAAATTTGAAAAGAAAACAGTGAGAAAAGAAACTCGAGCTTATGAAGCGAAACTTCAGGCTGAATTAAATCAAGACCGTATTGATAACGGAAAGAAGCCTTTTCCACCTGAAAAGTTTGAAAAGGAAGAGATAAAGGAAATTAAGGAAAGTACTACTGACCCTGAAAGTGGGTACTACGTAAAAGATGAAAGAACAAAACAGTTTGCTTATTCTTTTCATGCTGCTACTGACCGAAATGGTTTTGTGTT
The DNA here is from genome assembly GCF_902829255.1 of Metabacillus niabensis. Lineage (GTDB taxonomy): Bacteria > Bacillota > Bacilli > Bacillales > Bacillaceae > Metabacillus > Metabacillus niabensis. The sequence continues at coordinate 49,957 of NZ_CADEPK010000004.1, forward strand.
AGGATCCATTGTAACGCCTGGAAACATTCATGATAGTCATATACTTCAACCATTAGTAGAAAAAATAATGGATAAAGTAAAGAAACCTTTAGCTATTGCTGCTGACGCGGCCTATAAGACTCCTGCGATTTGTAATTTTCTAATAGAGAATGGCATCACTCCTGCACTTCCTTATACTCGACCAAAAACAAAGGAAGGGTTCATCCGTAAACATGAATACGTTTATGATGAGCACTATAATTGCTATATCTGTCCGCAAGGAGAGATATTATCATACACAACAACCACGAAGGAAGGATATCGGCAGTACAAATCCAATCCCTTGAAGTGTTCAAAGTGTCCTTTACTAGAACAGTGTACTCAGAGTCAAAATCATCAAAAGTTAATCCAACGCCATATCTGGGAAGACTATTTAGAAGAAGCCGAACACCTTCGTCATAAACAAGAAGTAAAAGAAATATATGCACGTCGAAAGGAATCCATTGAACGAGTCTTTGCAGATGCAAAAGAAAAGCATGGTATGCGATGGACAACCCTACGGGGACTTAAAAAATTGTCCATGCAGGCGATGCTAACTTTTGCTGCAATAAATCTTAAGAAATTAGCCAATTGGACTTGGGGAAGTCCAAAAATGGCATAAAAAATATGAATAATAGGCAATTTACACTTATTTTTAAGATAGATTCTAAGAAGAAAATCAAAAATTAAAAAGGCATTTGGGAAAGAAAGCTTTCCCAAATGCCTTTTGTCTTCAATCTGATTAGGTTAAGTCCTCGAACGATTAGTATCTGTCAGCTCCACGTGTCACCACGCTTCCACCTCAGACCTATCAACCTGATCATCTTTCAGGGTTCTTACTCACTAATGTGATGGGAAATCTCATCTTGAGGGGGGCTTCATGCTTAGATGCTTTCAGCACTTATCCCTTCCGCACATAGCTACCCAGCTATGCCTTTGGCAAGACAACTGGTACACCAGCGGTGCGTCCATCCCGGTCCTCTCGTACTAAGGACAGCTCCTCTCAAATTTCCTACGCCCACGACGGATAGGGACCGAACTGTCTCACGACGTTCTGAACCCAGCTCGCGTACCGCTTTAATGGGCGAACAGCCCAACCCTTGGGACCGACTACAGCCCCAGGATGCGATGAGCCGACATCGAGGTGCCAAACCTCCCCGTCGATGTGGACTCTTGGGGGAGATAAGCCTGTTATCCCCGGGGTAGCTTTTATCCGTTGAGCGATGGCCCTTCCATGCGGAACCACCGGATCACTAAGCCCGACTTTCGTCCCTGCTCGACTTGTAGGTCTCGCAGTCAAGCTCCCTTGTGCCTTTACACTCTACGAATGATTTCCAACCATTCTGAGGGAACCTTTGGGCGCCTCCGTTACATTTTAGGAGGCGACCGCCCCAGTCAAACTGCCCACCTGACACTGTCTCCCACCTCGATTAGAGGTGCGGGTTAGAATTTCAATACAGCCAGGGTAGTATCCCACCGACGCCTCCACCGAAGCTAGCGCTCCGGCTTCTAAGGCTCCTACCTATCCTGTACAAGCTGTACCAAAATTCAATATCAGGCTACAGTAAAGCTCCACGGGGTCTTTCCGTCCTGTCGCGGGTAACCTGCATCTTCACAGGTACTATAATTTCACCGAGTCTCTCGTTGAGACAGTGCCCAGATCGTTACGCCTTTCGTGCGGGTCGGAACTTACCCGACAAGGAATTTCGCTACCTTAGGACCGTTATAGTTACGGCCGCCGTTTACTGGGGCTTCAATTCAAAGCTTCGCTTGCGCTAACCTCTCCTCTTAACCTTCCAGCACCGGGCAGGCGTCAGCCCCTATACTTCGCCTTGCGGCTTCGCAGAGACCTGTGTTTTTGCTAAACAGTCGCCTGGGCCTATTCACTGCGGCTTTTCGCAAGGATAAACCTTGAAAAAGCACCCCTTCTCCCGAAGTTACGGGGTCATTTTGCCGAGTTCCTTAACGAGAGTTCTCTCGCTCACCTTAGGATTCTCTCCTCGCCTACCTGTGTCGGTTTGCGGTACGGGCACCTCTCACCTCGCTAGAGGCTTTTCTTGGCAGTGTGGAATCAGGAACTTCGGTACTATAGTTCCCTCGCCATCACAGCTCAGCCTTAGATAACAACGGGATTTGCCTCGTTGTCAGCCTAACTGCTTGGACGCGCTAATCCAACAGCGCGCTTACCCTATCCTTCTGCGTCCCCCCATTGCTCAAATGGTGAGGAGGTGGTACAGGAATATCAACCTGTTGTCCATCGCCTACGCCTTTCGGCCTCGGCTTAGGTCCCGACTAACCCTGAGCGGACGAGCCTTCCTCAGGAAACCTTAGGCATTCGGTGGATGGGATTCTCACCCATCTTTCGCTACTCATACCGGCATTCTCACTTCTAAGCGCTCCACTAGTCCTTACGGTCTAGCTTCACAGCCCTTAGAACGCTCTCCTACCATTGTTCTGAAAGAACAATCCACAGCTTCGGTGATACGTTTAGCCCCGGTACATTTTCGGCGCAGAGTCACTCGACCAGTGAGCTATTACGCACTCTTTAAATGGTGGCTGCTTCTAAGCCAACATCCTGGTTGTCTAAGCAACTCCACATCCTTTTCCACTTAACGTATACTTTGGGACCTTAGCTGGTGGTCTGGGCTGTTTCCCTCTTGACTACGGATCTTATCACTCGCAGTCTGACTCCTGAATATAAGTCTTTGGCATTCGGAGTTTGACTGAATTCGGTAACCCGATGGGGGCCCCTAGTCCAATCAGTGCTCTACCTCCAAGACTCTCATTTCAAGGCTAGCCCTAAAGCTATTTCGGAGAGAACCAGCTATCTCCAAGTTCGATTGGAATTTCTCCGCTACCCACACCTCATCCCCGCACTTTTCAACGTGCGTGGGTTCGGGCCTCCATTCAGTGTTACCTGAACTTCACCCTGGACATGGGTAGATCACCTGGTTTCGGGTCTACGACCACGTACTCTTTCGCCCTATTCAGACTCGCTTTCGCTGCGGCTCCGTCTCTTCAACTTAACCTTGCACGGGATCGTAACTCGCCGGTTCATTCTACAAAAGGCACGCCATTACCCATTAACGGGCTTTGACTACTTGTAGGCACACGGTTTCAGGATCTCTTTCACTCCCCTTCCGGGGTGCTTTTCACCTTTCCCTCACGGTACTGGTTCACTATCGGTCACTAGGGAGTATTTAGCCTTGGGAGATGGTCCTCCCTGCTTCCGACGGGATTTCACGTGTCCCGCCGTACTCAGGATCCACTCTGGAGGGAACGAAGTTTCAACTACAGGGTTGTTACCTTCTTTGACGGGCCTTTCCAGACCTCTTCATTTACTCCGTTCCTTTGTAACTCCGTATAGAGTGTCCTACAACCCCAAGAGGCAAGCCTCTTGGTTTGGGCTAATTCCGTTTCGCTCGCCGCTACTCAGGAAATCGCGTTTGCTTTCTCTTCCTCCGGGTACTTAGATGTTTCAGTTCCCCGGGTCTACCTTTATTACCCTATTGATTCAGGTAATAATACTGCTCCATTACGAGCAGTGGGTTCCCCCATTCGGAAATCTCCGGATCAAAGCTTACTTACAGCTCCCCGAAGCATATCGGTGTTAGTACCGTCCTTCATCGGCTCCTAGTGCCAAGGCATCCACCGTGCGCCCTTAACAACTTAACCTTCGACATTTTCATGTCTTTTCATTATTAAGAGAATCACTAATTTAAGCATTTAAACTCAGTGAATTACTTGAATATTATCGTTATCTAGTTTTCAAGGAACATGACGCACAGGATGTGCTAACACATGCGTTGCCACAGGACGTGGCGCATTTAGCAGGTGTACCTTTAAAAAAGGAACCTAACGTATGCAGAATGTTTTCATCCTATGAGTATTTTCATAGAGAGAAGAATGATCTCTCAAAACTAAACAAAAACCAAGTGTGCCTCATTTTCCTTAGAAAGGAGGTGATCCAGCCGCACCTTCCGATACGGCTACCTTGTTACGACTTCACCCCAATCATCTGTCCCACCTTAGGCGGCTGGCTCCTTACGGTTACCCCACCGACTTCGGGTGTTACAAACTCTCGTGGTGTGACGGGCGGTGTGTACAAGGCCCGGGAACGTATTCACCGCGGCATGCTGATCCGCGATTACTAGCGATTCCGGCTTCATGCAGGCGAGTTGCAGCCTGCAATCCGAACTGAGAATGGTTTTATGGGATTGGCTTGACTTCGCAGTCTTGCAGCCCTTTGTACCATCCATTGTAGCACGTGTGTAGCCCAGGTCATAAGGGGCATGATGATTTGACGTCATCCCCACCTTCCTCCGGTTTGTCACCGGCAGTCACCTTAGAGTGCCCAACTGAATGCTGGCAACTAAGGTCAAGGGTTGCGCTCGTTGCGGGACTTAACCCAACATCTCACGACACGAGCTGACGACAACCATGCACCACCTGTCACTCCGTCCCCCGAAGGGGAACCTTCTATCTCTAGAAGTAGCGAAGGATGTCAAGACCTGGTAAGGTTCTTCGCGTTGCTTCGAATTAAACCACATGCTCCACCGCTTGTGCGGGCCCCCGTCAATTCCTTTGAGTTTCAGTCTTGCGACCGTACTCCCCAGGCGGAGTGCTTAATGCGTTTGCTGCAGCACTAAAGGGCGGAAACCCTCTAACACTTAGCACTCATCGTTTACGGCGTGGACTACCAGGGTATCTAATCCTGTTCGCTCCCCACGCTTTCGCGCCTCAGCGTCAGTTACAGACCAGAGAGTCGCCTTCGCCACTGGTGTTCCTCCACATCTCTACGCATTTCACCGCTACACGTGGAATTCCACTCTCCTCTTCTGCACTCAAGTTCCCCAGTTTCCAATGACCCTCCACGGTTGAGCCGTGGGCTTTCACATCAGACTTAAGAAACCGCCTGCGCGCGCTTTACGCCCAATAATTCCGGACAACGCTTGCCACCTACGTATTACCGCGGCTGCTGGCACGTAGTTAGCCGTGGCTTTCTGGTTAGGTACCGTCAAGGTACGAGCAGTTACTCTCGTACTTGTTCTTCCCTAACAACAGAGCTTTACGACCCGAAGGCCTTCTTCGCTCACGCGGCGTTGCTCCGTCAGACTTTCGTCCATTGCGGAAGATTCCCTACTGCTGCCTCCCGTAGGAGTCTGGGCCGTGTCTCAGTCCCAGTGTGGCCGATCACCCTCTCAGGTCGGCTACGCATCGTCGCCTTGGTGAGCCGTTACCTCACCAACTAGCTAATGCGCCGCGGGTCCATCTGTAAGTGATAGCCGAAACCATCTTTCAATATCGAACCATGCGGTTCGATATGTTATCCGGTATTAGCTCCGGTTTCCCGGAGTTATCCCAATCTTACAGGCAGGTTACCCACGTGTTACTCACCCGTCCGCCGCTAATCTTTGGGAGCAAGCTCCCTCAGATTCGCTCGACTTGCATGTATTAGGCACGCCGCCAGCGTTCGTCCTGAGCCAGGATCAAACTCTCCAATAAAGTGTTTGACTTGCTCATTGTGTACT
>NZ_CADEPK010000005.1 GCF_902829255.1 Metabacillus niabensis
CCGCTAATCTTTGGGAGCAAGCTCCCTCAGATTCGCTCGACTTGCATGTATTAGGCACGCCGCCAGCGTTCGTCCTGAGCCAGGATCAAACTCTCCAATAAAGTGTTTGACTTGCTCATTGTGTACTTAATAGTACGTTTTGTTGTTAATCGAAATTAACGTTGGCACGCTTGGTTTTGTTTAGTTTTCAAAGAACTTTTGTCGTCCAAAAGCGACCTCTTAAATATATCATATATTATCGAATTTTGTCAATAACTTTTTTATATTTATAAGAGTTATAAATCAGCTCCGATTAGCTGACTTTTAGAAGTATACCAACTTTATCATTCTAAGTCAACACAGATAGAGCAATTTTTTAAATAATTTCTTCAATAAATAGTTCCGTTCTATTCTTCAGTGAAATTATTTCATCCTTGCCTAATATCTTAATCATCGGTCTCGTAGGATACTGCTCATCAATAAAAACAATTTCAGCTGATAGTCCATTTGATAATCTCACTTTTGTTCCAGATGAAAACTTAAGAAGTCCTTTTTTTAATTCAGTAACAATACTTAAATCAAATCGTCCAAAATCATCCTGAATTATTTGCTCTAAAACCTTAAAAGGGGATTGCTTACTCCGATAAGGTCGAACAGACACCATCGCTTGATATGTATCAGCCAATGCGACAATTTTGCTATATGGATGTAATTGAGCGCCTTTTACCCCTAATGGATAACCACTACCATCTATTCTTTCATGATGCTGTAAAACGCCTATTTTGACACCTTCTTTTATTGACATTACATTTTTTAATAACTGATAACTATAAATTGGATGTTGTTTAATTCCTCGATATTCTTTTTCCGTCAGTGTAATATTTTTTGCAGTTATGCTTACATCTACCTTAGCCATGCCACTATCACAAAGTAACCCAGTTATCGATATTTGGTTGATATCCCCTTGCTTATATCCTAATTTTTTTGCAAGGAATGCACTTAGTAAAGCAACAGATACAGAGTGATGAAAAAGATAATCCTCTTTATTACAATAATGATAGAGCTTAAAAGTTTCCTCCAAATTATTAGTTAATAATTCCTCTATTAAAGGTAAAATGATGTGCCTCACCTTTGAAATATCCATTTGACTACCTGACTGCCATCCTATATATAGTTGCTTATATGAGTTTACAGCACTTATATACTGTTTATAAAAGGACTGCTCTATTTTTACACCCATCTCTTTTCTATCAATATGTATTTTTGCTTCTCCTTCAGCCTTCACTTCTTGACCATTTACTTGTTCATCTTGAATTTCGACTTCATTTATTAAAAATGCATTTAAAACGTCAATAATATGATTTGTAACAACTGTATTTTTTAGGATTAAAGTCTTATTAGTTGCCGAAAGAACATCATCAGCTAAAATACTTCCTTCAATTAATTGGTTTACGCGAATTTTCAAATTCTCCACCTCCTACTTACATTATAGATTCACTAGGAAAATGTGTCTATTTTTTAAAGTGGTTTCTTTCATTTCTTTTGCTATTCGAAAGTTTTTTTAGTTCTTATGTCATACGTTGTATGGTATCACCTTACATAAAAAAAGCTGGTGGGTTTATGCTCCCACCAGCTTAACAAAAGGAAATAACGATTTTATTTACTCTTCTGTATTTTCTGTTGTACCTTCAGTTGTATTTTCATTTGTGTCTTCTGTTTCAGTTTCTTCTTCTTCTTTTTCTACCAATGCTACTGTTGAAACAGAGACATTATCATCTAAGCGAATAAGTTTAACACCTTGTGTGTTTCGCCCCATAGTTGAAATTGAATCAACATCCATACGAATGATTATACCACTTGCTGTAATCAGCATTAAATCTTCTTCACCGGTTGCTGCTTTAACAGAAACAACATGGCCGTTTTTATCTGTAATATTACATGTTTTTAAGCCTTTTCCGCCACGACTTTGAACTCTATACTCTTGAGAAGGCGTTCTTTTACCGTATCCATTGCTTGTAACAATGAGGACATCTACACCATCTTCAAGTATTTCCATTCCCACAACCTCATCTTCTTCATCAAGAGAGATACCTTTTACACCTGTAGCAGTACGTCCCATTGAACGGACATCAGTTTCAGGGAAACGGATAAGCATACCGTTTTTAGTACCGATAATAATATCTTTTGTACCATCAGTTAGCTTAACAGAGATAAGCTCATCTTCTTCACGTAGATTTACAGCTATTAACCCATTATTTCGAATATGTGCAAATTGAGATAAAGGAGAGCGTTTAGAAATTCCTTCTTTTGTTGTAAAGAATAAGAACCAATCATCAACAAACTCAGACACTGGAATTATCGCATTTACCCATTCACCTTTATCAACACTTAGAAGATTAATAATCGGTAGTCCTTTTGCAGTTCTACTAAATTCAGGAATTTCATATCCCTTTGCCCGATACACCTTCCCTTTATTCGTAAAGAATAGCAGCGTATCATGTGTAGAGGTTGTAAGTAAATGTTCAACAAAATCATCTTCATTTGTTCCCATTCCTTGAACCCCTCTACCTCCACGTTTCTGACTACGATAAGTTGAAACTGGAAGACGTTTAATATAGCCATTATGTGTTAATGTAATAACAACATTTTCTACAGGGATTAAATCCTCATCTTCTATATTCTCAAGTCCGCCAGCTACAATTTCAGTACGTCGTTTATCATTAAAACGTTCTTTTACTTCAGTAAGTTCTTCACGGATGATTTCTAAAACTTTCTCTTCATCAGCTAAAATTGCCTTTAATTCAGCAATTAACTTAACAAGTGATTGGTACTCTTCTTCAATCTTTTCACGTTCTAAACCTGTTAGTCTTTGTAAACGCATATCTAAAATTGCTTGCGCTTGTTTTTCGCTTAGAGAGAATTGTTCCATTAATCCATTTTTAGCAATTTCAGTTGTTTGTGAATTACGAATAAGCGAGATAACTGCATCTAAATGGTCGAGAGCTATTCTTAACCCTTCTAAAATATGTGCGCGTGCTTCTGCTTTTCTTAATTCAAATGCTGTTCTTCGCTTAATAACAACCTTTTGGTGATCTAGATAATGGGATAGCATTTGTTTTATATTTAAAACTTTCGGATGACCATCCACTAACGCTAGCATATTAATACCAAAGCTAGTTTGTAATGCTGTTTGTTTATATAAATTATTTAATAAAACATTCGCGTTTGCATCTTTTCTCACTTCAATTACAATACGCATACCGTCACGGTCTGATTCATCTCGTAAATCTGTTATTCCGTCGATTTTTTTATCACGTACAAGCTCAGCAATTTTTTCAACTAGTTTTGCTTTATTTACTTGATAAGGAATTTCTTTAACTATAATAACCTGCTTGCCAGATGCTTTCTCTTCAATTTCTACCTTAGCACGAAGAGTGATTGAGCCACGACCCGTTTCATATGCCTTGCGAATGCCACTTCTTCCAATAATTTGACCTGCAGTAGGAAAATCTGGTCCAGGGATGATTTCCATTAATTCTGGTATAGTCATATCAGGCTCTTTACTAATCGCTAGAACGGCATCAATAACCTCACCAAGCTGATGTGGTGGGATATTCGTCGCCATACCAACAGCGATACCAGTCGCTCCATTAACAAGTAAATTAGGGAATCTCGCTGGTAGAACAGCTGGCTCTCTTTCTGATCCATCATAGTTATCTTGATAGTCGATTGTATCCTTATTAATGTCACGGACTAATTCCATTGAAATTTTCGACATTCTTGCCTCTGTATAACGCATTGCAGCTGCAGAATCTCCATCAACAGACCCAAAATTCCCGTGACCATCCACTAGCATATAACGAAAGTTAAAGTCTTGAGCCATCCGAACCATTGTTTCATAAACAGCAGAATCACCGTGTGGGTGATACTTACCGATTACTTCTCCAACAATACGCGCGGATTTTTTAAATGGTTTATCAGAGGTCATACCTAAATCATTCATCGCATAAAGAATACGGCGATGAACTGGCTTTAAACCATCACGAACATCAGGTAATGCACGAGATACAATAACACTCATTGCATACCCTAAAAATGATTCACGCATTTCACTACTAATATTTCTTTCAATTACATGTGACTTTTCATTTTCCGACATACTAAGATAACCTCCCTTAGTCATTCACATTTAAATTGGGAGTGATTTATTTTCATTCTAAATAGATTCTACATACCCAATTAAATTGAAATGCACGAGTGTTTAATCCATCTTTGTCATATACTTAAATTAATATAAGAGGTAGCCGTACAATTTTTCAAAATAACAGTCTACCCTTCATTATATCAATAACAGATCAAGATTACACATTAATTTCCTTGTATATTTCACTGTAAGCCAGGCTAGTCTAACATTATGTCACACTAAACAGCCTACTATAAGAAAACACCTCACCGTAAAATGAGGTGCATTCCTTAAATATCTAAATTTTTAACATATTGTGCATTTTCTTCAATAAAGTTTCGACGCGGCTCTACTTTATCACCCATTAATGTATCAAATATTTCATCTGCATCAATTGCATCTTCTAACGTAACTTGAAGCAATGTTCTTGTCTCTGGTGCCATCGTCGTTTCCCAAAGCTGTCCTGGGTTCATTTCTCCTAAACCTTTATAACGTTGAATACCAGGTTTAGGCTGCTCAGGCATCTCAGCTAAGTAAGTTTCCAATTGCTTATCATTATACGCATATTCAATACGTTTACCTTGCTGAATTTTATATAGTGGCGGCTGTGCAATATAGATATAACCTGATTCAACAATTTTACGCATATATCTGTAAAAGAAAGTCAATAGCAATGTCCGAATATGTGCACCATCGACGTCAGCATCGGTCATGATCACAATTTTGTGATAACGAGCTTTTGAAAGATCAAAATCTTCACCAATCCCTGTTCCTAACGCAGTGATAATCGATCTTATTTCATTGTTAGAAAGAATTCGATCAAGTCTTGCCTTTTCAACGTTTAAAATTTTACCTCTTAAAGGTAATATCGCTTGGAAATGTCTATCTCTTCCTTGCTTTGCAGAACCACCCGCAGAATCACCCTCAACGATATACAGCTCACTTATTTTTGGGTCTCTTGAAGAGCAATCTGCAAGTTTACCAGGTAAATTAGAGATTTCTAATGCACTCTTCCTTCTCGTTAATTCACGGGCCTTTTTAGCTGCTAATCGTGCTCTAGCTGCCATGAGTCCCTTTTCGACAATTTTCTTTGCAGTCGAAGGATTCTCTAATAAAAATTTATCAAACGCTTCTGAAAAGATTGAGTCTGTTACAGCACGAACCTCTGAGTTCCCTAACTTCGTCTTTGTTTGCCCTTCAAATTGCGGATCAGGATGCTTAACGGAAATAATTGCGGTAATCCCTTCACGTACATCCTCACCGGAAAGATTATCATCACTTTCTTTGAAGATTTTATTTTTTCTTGCATAATCATTAATAACACGGGTCAAAGCTGTTTTAAAACCTGATTCGTGAGTCCCACCTTCATACGTATGAATATTGTTAGCGAAAGAATATATATTACTTGTGTAGCTATCATTATACTGAATCGCTACTTCAGCCGTAATTCCATCCTTTTCTCCCTCAATATAAACAGGCTCATCATGAATCACTTCACGAGTTCGATTCAAATGTTCTACATATGATTTAATTCCACCTTCATAATGGAATTCATCGCGACGTTTAGGTTCCCGCTTATCTTCAATCGTTATTTTTAAACCACGGTTTAAGAAAGCTAGTTCTCTAATTCGTGTCGCAAGAGTTTCATAATCATAGGTAGTTGTTTCAGTAAAAATTTCGGGATCTGGCTTAAAGTGTGTAATTGTTCCTGTAATATCCGTTTCTCCAATTACTTCTAAATCAGCAGCAGGGACACCTCTTTCAAACTTTTGAAAATGGATTTTCCCTTCACGGTGAACTGTAACAGTTAATTCTGTTGATAGAGCATTTACGACAGATGCACCAACACCATGCAAACCACCAGAAACCTTGTAACCTCCACCACCGAATTTCCCTCCAGCATGCAGTACGGTCATTATAACTTCAACCGCTGGACGACCCATTTTTTCATGAATTCCTACTGGGATTCCTCGGCCGTTATCCTTTACTGTAATGCTGTTATCTTCTTCTATTACTACATTGATTTCATCACAAAATCCCGCTAACGCTTCATCAATACTGTTATCGACAATTTCCCATACAAGGTGATGAAGCCCTTTTCCACTAGTAGAACCAATATACATACCAGGACGTTTCCGTACTGCTTCTAAACCTTCTAGTACTTGAATCTGACTTTCATCATAGGCTTGTTGGGCCTGATTTTCTTCAATCGCCATATTCATTCACCTACACTTTTCCTAAAGCTTAGCATTTAGCTAACTCTTCACATAATTAATTTATATCAAAAGCATGTTGTGCTCGTTTTTTTAATGTACTTGATGACAATGGGGAAAAATAAATTTTATCTATTGTTACAATAATTGATTTCGCTTTTCCGTTCGTAAGCTTTACAATTTTTGCTTTCTGTTTCTCGTAGAACTCTGTAACAATAGTTGAAGCTTGAGAGGATTGACGATCCAATATCATGACTACTTCCTTAGATGGGACAACATAGTTGTCACCAAGATGAATATACAAGTTAATCACCTCTTTTTTCGACTGAAAGTTTTCCAGCCTCAACGTGGAACGTCGCAGCTTCTTTTAATGTTTGATGGTCAATGCCTTCGACGCTTGTCGTCGTTACAAAGGTTTGGACTTTGCCTTGAATAGTATTTAGCAAGTGAGATTGTCTGAAGTCATCAAGTTCTGATAATACATCATCGAGTAGAAGAATCGGGTATTCTCCAATCTCTTGATGAATTAAATCAATTTCAGCTAATTTCAATGATAATGCAGTTGTCCTTTGCTGTCCTTGCGATCCATATGTTTGCACATCATGGTCATTAACATAAAAAAGCAGGTCATCTCTATGTGGCCCAGCAAGTGTTGCTCCTCGTTCAATTTCTTTCTCTTTTATTTTGGAAAATTTCTCCTCAAATACTTTTATCATTTTTGTCAAATCATGATCTTCTGATACATCAACAGAAGCTTTATATTTAATTGTTAATGATTCTAAGCCTCTGCTAATTCCTGAATGAATTGGCTGAGCCCACTTTTGTAATTCATGAATAAACTTTAATCTTCTGTTAATGATCTTCGCAGCAGCTTCACTAAGTTGAGCAGTTAGCACTTCAAGCATCGTTTGATCAGTTTGCTTTTTCATTTGCAGCATTTTCAGATAATTGTTTCTTTGCTGCATAATTTTTTGGTAACGACTCAAATCATGAAGATATATCGACGATACTTGCCCGATTTCCATATCAATAAATCTTCTTCTTACTTGCGGACTACCCTTGACCAAGTTTAAGTCCTCTGGTGCAAACATAATCACATTCATTGCCCCTACATACTGGCTTAACCGCTCTTGTTCAATAAAGTTCAATTTTGCCTTTTTGCCCTTTTTGGCAATGACTAATTGAAGGTCAGTTGAATGATTGTATTTCTCCACACTACCTTCTATTTTAGCATATTCTTTGTCCCAACGAATTAATTCTTTGTCATTTGATGTACGATGTGACTTCGCCATAGCAAGTACAAAAATTGATTCCATAACATTTGTTTTTCCTTGAGCATTTTCACCAAGGATAACATTTACTTTATTTTCAAACTCTATCGATAAATCATCATAATTCCGATAATTTTTTAGTGTTAATTCTTTTATAAACAATTTTTGTGCACCAACTTTAATTTTTCACAATATATGTGCCAAAATCTGGAATGTAAATGATGTCTCCATCTCTTAATTTTTTACCACGACGATTCTCAGGCTCATTATTTACAAAAATTTCATATTCACCTAAAAACCATTTAGCCATTCCACCTGATTGTATGACATCTGCTAGTTTTAAAAATTGCCCTAATGTTATATATTCATCATCAATTTTAACTGGTTTCGCCATGGTAACCACCCTTCGTTAGAAGTCACTAACTATTAATAATACTAAAAAACTGCACAAATGTACAATCCACCTATTTTTGCTCGATACTGTCCATTCGAGACAGACAATCTAAACGACACTAGTGTGTAAGTTAGGACTTTTTGCTTATTTTAATGTTCGCAATAAAGAAAAAGGACTGAAATGAATCAGTCACTTTTCTAATCGTTCCTAATATGTTCTTACAGGTAAAATAAGTTGTAAAATTGAATCATCATTTGTTGCGCGGATAACAAATGGTCTCATTGCTCCTGTAAAGTTAACATTTATTTCAGTTCCTTCTAATGCTTTTAATGCATCCATCACATATTTTGCACTAAAGGAGATTTTTAATTCTTCTCCAGTAATATCTGCTGTTTGAATTTCCTCGCTTACTTTACCAATTTCTGGTGAATTTGATGATATTTCTACAGTTCCGCCAGATAATGTTGAAAGTTTAACAACATTGTTACGAGCTTCTTTAGCTAATAATGATGCACGATCAATCGCTTGTAAAAAATCTTTTGAATTAATTGTCATATTTGTTTTACTTTCATTTGGGATTAATCGAGATGTATCAGGATAATTTCCGTCCAATAATCTTGAGAAGAAAAGTAAATTTTTCGCTTTAAATAATACTTGGTTTTCTGTAATAACAATCTCAATTAATTCATTCGTATCATCAAGAATTTTGCTTAATTCATTAAGGCTTTTTCCTGGTATTACGACATTATAGGAGCTTTGATTTTCGGCAGTAATTGGAGCTTTTCTCAAAGCTAATCTATGGCTATCAGTTGCGATACAGATTAGCTCATTATTTTCCAACTTCCAATTTACACCGGTTAAAATCGGTCTAGTTTCTGATGTTGAAACAGCAAAAACTGTTTGACGAATCATTGTTTTTAATAAGTCTGTAGGAATTTTGAAAAGATTCTCCTCTTCAATTTGTGGTAAAAGTGGATACTCTTCAGCATCTAAACCTATTAAGCTAAATTCTGCTTTTCCAGAACGAATAATTGTTGAATGATGGTTTCCAACTTCAATTTCTACAAGATCCATAGGGAGTTTCTTTACAATTTCACTGAAAAATCTAGCTTGTAATACTATACTTCCTGTTTGAATGATTTCTACTATTTCATTTCCATCTTCCTCAGTAGGAATAAATGATTCAATCGAAACATCTGAATCACTTCCTGTTAAGGTAACTCCTTCAGAATGTGCAACGATTTTAATCCCAGTCAAAATTGGAATAGTAGTTCTTGAAGATACAGCTTTCATAACATCCTGTACACTTTGAACTAATTTATCTCTGTGTATCACGAATTTCATCATACATCCTCCTACTTTTTGAGATTTAATTGGTATATTTATTTTATTTAAAAATATAATAGAAGTACTAGTAGGGACTGTTAACATGTGGATAACTAAGCGAACGAACGGAAACACAGTCTATCCACATGTGGACAGACTGTGTATATATCTCTCTTTGTTATTCACATTATTCTAAGTTTAACATAAAAGATTTCGAACTCTTCAAGCTAAAGATAGACTAGTTTCCCTTTAATAGGCTTGTAATCTCTTTAAGTTGCCTTTGTAATTGTTCGTCAGTTTGAAGCATTTTTGAAATTTTTTCATGGGCATGGATAACTGTCGTATGATCACGACCACCGAACTCCTCCCCAATTTTAGGAAGAGATGAATCTGTTAATTCCCTAGATAAATACATAGCAATTTGTCTAGGAAATGCAACAGATTTTGTTCGCTTTTTAGCCTTAAAATCCTCTAATTTAACTTGAAACTCCTGTCCAACAATGCGTTGGATATCGCTTATTGAAATAATTTTAGGCTTAGCATTCGGAATAATATCTTTTAAAGCTTCTGCAGCTAAATCAGCATTAATATCTTTATTTATTAATGAAGAATAGGCGACTACTCTTATTAATGCTCCTTCTAGTTCCCTAATATTCGAATCTATTTGATTGGCAATATAAAGCATGACTTCATTTGGTATATCTAGGCCTTCAGCTTTAGCCTTTTTTCGTAGAATTGCAATTCTTGTTTCTAAATCTGGTGGAGTAATATCTGTAATTAATCCCCATTCGAACCGTGAGCGAAGCCGATCCTCTAACGTTGGAATTTCTTTAGGAGGGCGGTCACTGGAAATGACAATTTGCTTGCTCTCTTCATGCAACGTATTAAACGTATGGAAAAATTCCTCTTGCGTTGATTCTTTTCCAGCAAGAAACTGAATATCATCAATAAGGAGAACGTCAACACTACGATATTTATTTCTAAAGTCTACGGCTTTATTATCACGAATTGAATTAATGAATTCATTCGTGAACTTTTCGGAGGATAAATAAACAACTTTTGCAGAAGGATTATGATTAATGACATAATGTCCAATTGCATGCATTAAGTGGGTTTTGCCTAGTCCAACTCCCCCATAAATAAACAATGGATTATAGGCTTTAGCTGGTGCTTCCGCTACTGCTAACGATGCTGCATGTGCAAATCTATTACCGGAACCGATAACGAATGTATCAAAAGTATATTTTGGATTAAGCATACTTTGAGGCAATTCAATTTGTTCATCGTCGTGAGAATTGATTTGTTTTATAGGAGAATTAGGAACAAAGTCATTATCCTTTTGATTTTGGGGAATAATAACCTTTACTGAAAATTCCTCTCCTGTTAATTGATAAATGGTATCAACGATTAAGTGTAAGTATCTTGATTCTAACCAGTCACGAGCAAACTCATTAGGGGCTGTAATTGTGAGAGTATCGCCTTTAATGCTATGTGCGGTAGTAGATTTTAACCACGTTTCAAAGCTCGGCTTACTTATTTTCTTTTCAATCTCATCAAGAGCCTTACTCCAAAGTTCGGAAATATTCTCCATTTAGTGTCTTGTCCCTCCTTTACCCAAGTGCCCTGCTTGTTTTGTATAACATTTGTACAAGGTTAGTATATAAATGTATAAACATACAATTGCGAAAAATGTGTACAAACATATAATATAGTAGAAAAGCGTCTTTTCGACAAAAATATAGTTTTGTGGACAACTGCTTACACAAGGTGTTTATAACTTTTCCACATGTTATCCACAAATTGTGGATAAGGGAAATATCCACATAAGATATTAAGAGTGAAAACACAAATATAATATCAAAATAAATTTAGAGATGCAACGATTTTCGAAAACTTATCCACATAACTAATCTATTGTTAAAATAATTTGTCCACAATTAATAAAGTTGTGAAAAACTTGTCGATAAGTAATGTGGATAGAAAAGAAATGTGTCGAAATATTATCCACAGTGTCAAATGATAAGAGGGTTGCTTGTATTTTGTACACTCCTAATAACAAAGGTTGACAATTTCACTAGTTGATCACTATAATTAATAAGACTGTCTTTAATTGTTATTCCTCAGGGAGGTGTCATATATGAAACGTACTTATCAACCAAATAAACGTAAACGTAGTAAAGTTCATGGTTTCCGTAGCCGTATGAGCACAGCTAATGGACGTAAAGTTCTTGCTCGCCGTCGTCGCAGAGGAAGAAAAGTATTATCAGCATAGGCCACTGAAAAATCAGTGGTCTTTTTTTTCAATAGCTATGTTAAAGATAATTGTTGATTTATAAGCACTTTGTTGATTGGAGCGGAGGGCATGAGGATCCTTCTGAAAAATCCTGTCAAATGGAGATTCCACAGGCGCTTGCGTCGAGGAGGATCCCGGACTGCCCGCAGAAAGCGAATGGATGCAGTGGAAATCAACAACAAAGTTTAACGGATAAGAAAAAGTAGAGTTTTTACTGGAAAGCGAAATATCAATTATTAAATTTCCAATAAGTAATTAATTGATATATAAGAAGAGTTGTTTAAATCGACGTACATTCAGAAATAATGATGGTGAGAATTCTGCCTTAAATTTAGAAAGCGGAACATACCGGAGTGAACCAAATGAGAAAGAAGTACCGTATTAAAAAAAATGAAGATTTTCAAACAGTATTTAAAAGAGGGAAATCTATAGCAAATAGGCAATTTGTTATATATATGTTACAGAAGCCTGAACAAAAAGAATTTCGAATTGGGCTTTCTGTAAGTAAAAAAATTGGTAACGCTGTAACGAGAAATCGAATAAAACGATTGATACGCCAAGTTTTTTTAGAAGATAAAGATAGAATTGCTGGTGGTAGAGAATATATTATTATTGCAAGGAAACCAGTCGCTGATATGGGATACCATGAGGTGAAAAGCAGCTTACATCACTTATTTCGAAAAGGCAAAATGTATCGGTCGAAAGTTAATGAATAAAAAAACTAGTTGAAAATATAGATAGAGAGTAAAAAAGTGATAATATATAAAATATGTGAAACTTTTTCTTTCTTTTTACGTACTTGTATCTATTAATTGGTTAGGAGGAAAAAAGGTTTGAAGAGGCGCTTACTTTTAATCTTGGGGTTAGTAGGTGTTTTAACCCTATTATCAGGCTGTACTGAGGTAAATGAACCGATAACTTCTGAAAGTGAAGGGTTCTGGAATTCGTATATCGTATATCCTTTATCACAAGTCATTACATACTTTGCAGAAATAACCGGTAACAATTATGGGATTGCAATTGTTTTAGTAACAATTATTATTCGTTTAGCGATTTTACCTTTAATGATTAAACAAATGAGAAGCTCTAAAGCAATGCAAGCAATTCAGCCAGAAATGCAAAAGTTACGAGAAAAATATAGTTCAAAAGATCAACAGACCCAACAGAAATTACAGCAGGAAACAATGGCTTTATTCCAAAAGCATGGAGTGAACCCATTAGCTGGATGTTTCCCGTTAATTATCCAAATGCCAATCTTAATTGGTTTTTATCATGCAATTATGCGGACGAGAGAAATTGCTGAGCATAATTTCCTTTGGTTCGATTTAGGGGAAAAAGATCCATACTTTATTCTTCCACTTATTGCAGGCTTGACAACATTTATTCAACAAAAGATGATGATGGCAGGACAAGCAAATCAAAATCCACAAATGGCGATGATGCTTTGGATTATGCCAATTATGATTATTGTGTTTGCTATTAGCTTCCCAGCTGCACTTTCACTTTACTGGGTTGTAGGTAACTTGTTTATGATCGTTCAGACATATTTTATTAAAGGACCAGATTTGAAAGAGTCAAAAGACGGGGGTCGCAAGAAGTGAGAGAGGTAACTGCTACCGGACTGACCGTCAATGAAGCAGTAGAGAAGGCATTGAGAGAGTTAAAGGCAACGAAAGAAGAAGTAACGATTGATGTTATTGAAGAGGGGAAAAAGGGATTTTTAGGTGTTTTTGGTAAAAAACAGGCAGAGGTATTCGTAAAGCTAAACAAAGATCCAGTAAAAGAAGCAGAAAATTTCCTTACGAATGTTATTCGAAAAATGGGGATTGACGCGAAAATCTCCAAACAACAGTCTGGTAAAAATATTACCTTCCATCTATCAGGGGAAAAAATGGCTGTCTTAATTGGAAAAAGAGGACAAACGCTGAATTCTTTACAATATTTGGCACAGCTTGTTGCTAATCGATATACGAAACAACATCTTCATATTACTGTTGATGCTGAAAATTACCGAGAAAAAAGAAAAGCAACACTGATACAGCTAGCGATACGTATTGCAAAACAAGTTATTAAAACATCGAAGGAAGTTTCCTTGGAACCCATGCCGTCTTATGAGCGGAAAATTATTCATGCTGCACTATCTGATATGAAAGAAGTAAAAACAGCTTCAGTTGGTGAAGAGCCTAATCGTTACTTAGTCATTAAACCGACAAAAAAAACCGACTCGATTTAACGGGTTGGTTTTTTTTTGTCTCCAAATTACAAAGATAAATATATTGAACATATGTCTTTATCCGTTTGAAAAAATTGCATCGTTATTTACTAGTGAGCAAATATTGTTATTAACATGTGGATAAGTTAAAATAGAAAAAGGAATATTGAAACGGGAACTTGGTTGTGGATAACTGATGATCATTTTTCTTTTAAATAAAGAGAAATTATGCTATCTTAAATTTTTGGCTAAACAGAATGAATCAGTTTGTATATAAGTAATAGGTAATAGAGAGGTGATCGTAGCAATGGAATTAGATACAATAGCAGCAATCTCAACTCCCATGGGAGAGGGAGCAATTGCAATTGTTAGATTGAGTGGTGAGGAAGCAATCAAAATTGCAGATAAAATATTTAAGTCGCCGAAAAGCAAGCGGCTTATTGAAGTTGACTCCCATACCATTCATTACGGTCACATAATCGATCCGGATACTGGAGAGATTGTTGAGGAAGTAATGGTTTCTTTAATGAGAGGGCCAAAGACATTTACGAGAGAAAATGTTGTAGAAATTAATTGTCATGGAGGACTAGTGACTGTAAATCGTGTATTGCAGCTAGTCGTAAAAAAC
This sequence comes from Metabacillus niabensis, assembly GCF_902829255.1. Classification (GTDB taxonomy): domain Bacteria; phylum Bacillota; class Bacilli; order Bacillales; family Bacillaceae; genus Metabacillus; species Metabacillus niabensis. The sequence continues at coordinate 14,500 of NZ_CADEPK010000005.1, forward strand.
GGTGCTCGATTGGCGGAACCCGGTGAATTTACAAAACGGGCTTTTTTAAATGGACGTATCGATTTATCTCAGGCCGAAGCTGTTATGGACTTAATTCGAGCAAAAACTGACCGGGCAATGAATGTAGCGTTGGGACAAATGGAAGGTAGATTATCAAAATTAATTCAAAAATTGAGACAGGAAATTTTAGAAACGTTAGCACATGTTGAAGTGAATATTGATTATCCTGAATATGATGATGTTGAAGAAATGACACATCACATGCTAATTGAAAAAGCTACCTTCGTTAAAAATGAAATAAATAAATTATTACAAACATCCCAACAGGGCAAAATATTACGAGAAGGCTTATCAACTGTAATTATTGGAAGACCTAATGTAGGTAAATCCTCGTTACTTAATAGTTTAGTTCATGAAAATAAAGCGATCGTAACAGATATACCAGGGACGACTAGGGATGTAATTGAAGAATACGTAAATGTTCGTGGAGTTCCACTTCGATTAGTTGATACCGCGGGTATCCGTGAAACTGAAGATATAGTAGAACGGATAGGTGTTGAAAGATCTAGAAAGGTGCTAAAGGAAGCAGACCTTATCTTACATGTATTAAATTATCATGAGGAACTAACTGAAGAAGATCTTCAGCTTTTTGAAGCAGTCAAAGGAATGGATACGATTATTATTATAAATAAAACAGACCTTGAAAGAAGAATTGATCTTGAAAAGGTGAAAGAGCTTGCAGCTGGTAGACCGGTTGTGACTACATCTTTATTAGAGGAAAAAGGGATTGACGAACTCGAGGATGCAATTGGTACATTATTTTTCGAAGGAAATGTACAAAGTAGTGATTTAACATATGTTTCAAATTCTCGACATATTGCCTTATTAACTGCTGCACAAACATCGATTAATGATGCGTTAACAGGTATTGAAGCGGGAGTTCCAATTGATATTGTTCAAATCGATTTGACTCGTTGTTGGGAGCAATTAGGTGAAATCATTGGTGATGCTGTGCATGAAAGCTTAATTGATCAACTATTTTCTCAATTCTGCCTTGGAAAGTAAGAATCAATATATCATTGATAGATAAAATTTTAAGATAAACAAAAAAAGGAGGGGTAATATATGACATATCATGCCGGTGATTTTGATGTAATTGTTGTAGGAGCAGGACATGCAGGCTGTGAAGCAGGGCTTGCTTCTGCAAGAATTGGTGCTAAAACATTAGTGATTACAATCAATTTAGACATGGTAGCATTTATGCCTTGTAATCCATCTGTAGGTGGACCTGCAAAAGGGATTGTTGTTCGTGAAATAGATGCATTAGGTGGAGAAATGGGTAAAAATATCGATAAAACCCATATTCAAATGAGAATGCTGAATACAGGAAAAGGACCTGCAGTACGTGCTTTACGTGCACAAGCAGATAAATTTGCGTATCAGCATGAAATGAAAAAAACATTAGAAAAACAAGAAAACCTAACATTAATTCAAGGAATGGTCGATCATTTAATCGTAGAGGACGGAGTTTGTAAAGGGATCGTAACACAAACTGGAGCAGAGTATTTTGCGAAGTCAGTTGTTTTAACAACAGGAACTTTCCTAAGAGGAGAAATTATATTAGGTGAGCTTAAATATTCAAGTGGGCCAAATAATCAACAGCCTTCAATTAAGCTTTCAGAGCATTTGGAAGAGCTTGGCTTTGATTTAGTACGTTTTAAAACAGGTACTCCGCCACGTGTTAATAGTGACTCAATCGACTATAGTAAAACAGAAATTCAACCAGGAGATGAAGTACCTCGCTCGTTTTCTTATGAAACAACAAAATTTATTACTGACCAATTACCATGCTGGTTAACGTATACAAGTGAGGAAACGCATCGTATTATCGATAACAATTTACACCGCTCACCAATGTATTCTGGAATGATTAAAGGTAGAGGGCCACGTTATTGTCCATCGATTGAGGATAAAGTAGTTCGGTTTAATGATAAGCCTCGTCACCAAATATTTTTAGAGCCTGAAGGTAGAAATACCCAAGAGGTTTATGTTCAAGGATTATCAACAAGTTTACCTGAAGATGTTCAACAGCAAATGTTAAAAACTATACCTGGTCTTGAAAACGTTCAAATGATGAGAGCCGGATATGCAATTGAGTATGATGCAATTGTGCCTACTCAATTATGGCCGACTCTTGAAACGAAAAAAATCAGTTCACTTTTTACAGCTGGACAAATTAATGGTACTTCAGGTTATGAGGAAGCAGCTGGTCAAGGAATTATGGCTGGGATAAACGCTGCACAAAAAGCATTAGGAAAAGAAGAAGTTATTTTAAGTCGCTCAGATGCCTATATCGGTGTTTTAATAGATGATCTAGTTACAAAGGGTACAAACGAGCCTTATCGATTGCTAACATCTCGAGCAGAATATCGACTACTTTTACGCCATGATAATGCTGATTTACGTTTAACAGAGGTTGGTAAGAAAATCGGTTTAATTTCTGACGAGCGTTTTGAAAAATTTGAAATCAAAAAACAAGCTATTGAAGCGGAAAAACAAAGACTAGAGTCCGTTATTATTAAACCAAATCAAGAAACGCAAAACTTGATTTTATCAGTTGGTGGAAGTGAGCTGAAGGACGGGATAAGAGCAGCGGATTTATTGAAGCGTCCAGAGATGTCTTATGACCATATAAAACAACTTACACCTCCAGATGGGGAAATTGATCCGGAAGTAGCGGAACAAGTTGAGATCCAAATTAAGTATGAAGGATATATTGAAAAATCATTGCAACAAGTGGAAAAATTAAAGAAAATGGAAAATAAGAAAATACCGGAAAATATTGATTACGATGCAATAAATGGTCTAGCAACAGAAGCGAGACAAAAATTAAAGGAAGTTCGTCCTTTATCTGTTGCCCAAGCTTCACGAATTTCTGGTGTGAATCCTGCCGATATCTCGATTCTTCTTGTCTATCTTGAACAAGGGAGAATTGCGAGAGTTTCGAATCAATAAAGGAGAAAGGTTTTGAATATGGATATAGGATTATTTCAATCAAGTCTAGCTGAGAAGGGGATTAACCTCTCTGAGCGGCAAATAAACCAATTTGATTTATACTTTAAATTGCTAGTAGAATGGAATGAAAAAATGAACTTAACTTCTATTACAGAAAGAAATGAAGTATATGTAAAACATTTTTTTGATTCTATTTCCGCAGCATTTTACTTTGACTTTTCAAAACCTCTCTCGATTTGTGATGTAGGAGCGGGTGCAGGATTCCCTAGCATTCCAATTCATATTTGCTTTCCACATCTTCAGATTGCGATTGTAGACTCTTTACAAAAAAGAATCAATTTTTTATCACATTTAACAAATGAGCTTGAATTACCTAATGTACAATTATTTCATGACCGTGCAGAAACATTTGGGCAAAATAAGGAATTTCGAGAATCATTTGATGTTGTGACAGCTAGAGCGGTTGCCAGACTTTCAGTTTTAAGTGAGCTTTGTCTTCCTCTGGTAAAAAAGGGAGGAAACTTTATTGCGATGAAGGCCTCCGCTGCACATGAAGAACTAAATAGCGGTAAAAAGGCAATTCAAGTACTAGGAGGAAAGGTCCAACAAACATATACTTTTGACCTTCCACAGGATAATGGGGAAAGAACAATTCTCGTCATTGAAAAAGTAAAAGAAACACCTAAAAAGTATCCTAGAAAGCCAGGCACTCCAAATAAGCTTCCAATAGAGTAAATGTTTCATGTGGAACATTTACTTGAACTTTTTGTGTCTAGCAGGAAATGTCTAAGAAATAGAGAATATTACTAATGGTAGTTTTTAAAGGTGGTGTAGGCTCATGAAGCATCCATTTTCTCGTTTTTTCAGTTTGGGAGAAAAAGAGGAAGAACAAGTCGTTGTTAGTGAAGTTGATAAAGAAGAACTAGATGATGAACAACAAAAGGAAGAGGTTAAAAATATCCCAATTAAGGATATTGTCCCTAATCGATTCCAGCCACGTACAGTTTTTTCTGATGATAAAATTAATGAGTTAGCGTTAACAATTCGAACACATGGGATCATTCAACCGATCGTAGTTCGTTTAATAAATGATAAATATGAAATCATTGCTGGGGAAAGACGTTGGCGTGCTGTTCAAACATTAGGTTGGGAAGAGATTCCGGCAATCATTAAGGACTTCAATGATACTGAAACTGCAAGTGTTGCATTAATAGAAAACATTCAAAGGGAAGAACTGTCTTCTATTGAAGAGGCTATTGCTTATGCTAAATTACTAGAATTGCATAACCTCACACAAGAAGCATTAGCACAGCGACTAGGAAAAGGGCAATCTACGATAGCGAATAAACTTCGTCTATTAAAACTCCCACAAGAAGTACAGGATGCACTTTTACAAAAGGTAATTACCGAGCGGCATGCACGCGCACTAATTCCTCTAAAGGATCCTGAATTACAAACAAAGCTTCTAGCAGAAATTGTTGAAAAACAATTAAATGTAAAGCAAACAGAGGATCGTGTAGTTAAGCAGCTTGAAAAAAATCAAGTAAAGCCAAAACCGAAACGAAAAGCATTTAGTAGAGATACGAGAATTGCTATGAATACAATCCGCCAATCCTTATCAATGGTTGAGGATAGTGGTGTAAAATTAAATACTGAAGAAGAAGAATTTGAAGAATATATTCAATTAACAATAAAAATTCCTAAATAGATTTTAATGAAATTATGTGTTTCCTATTTTATATACAATAGTACGAATAAAAGTTGAGAAAAAGGCCTGATACATGACAGGTCTTTTTCTAATATATAATAAAAGAATCTCCTCATCGATTATCATCATTTTTCCTTCTAAATACTATATATTGAGTAAAAAACTACTCTAACTTAAACTTATCCGGGGAGAAGAATTAAGAAAAAATTCAAACCTTCCTACATGTTTCATGATAAAATAATAAAATGATAATCTAACTATTTAGTATATAAAAGACTATAACTAGATTAGGTATCTATTTGTTTTTTCTTGAAACTAGCAGGATGAACTTACCTTTAAGTTAAAGATAGGTATGGGAAGCTCTGTTAGTCATAACTTAATAGTCTCACTTTATGTTTAGCAGTTAATGTAAAGTATAGTAGCTGCAAACATAAATTTTTTATGGTCTGAAAGATAAAGTACTAGAAAAGTGGAGAAACATACGGCATCCAGCTTCAGCGCCAAGCAGCGATAAACATCAATCCTTTTATGAAAAGCAACCGCATAGCTTGTAACCTAAAAGGTAAGTAAGATAGATCTCATTCTTATGTCGTTAATAGGCACTAGAGCTTTTGCCTCTAATATAGAAACAGCCAAAACTAGTACAATTTTAATGAAAAATGAAAGCAGGTGACATCGTGGGAAAAATCATTGCCATTGCAAATCAAAAAGGTGGAGTTGGGAAAACAACAACATCCGTGAATTTAGGTGCTTGTCTTGCATACATCGGTAAACGAGTGCTTCTCGTCGATGTTGACCCTCAAGGTAATGCAACAAGCGGTATTGGAATTGAAAAGGCTGAAGTGGAACACTGTATTTATGATATTTTAGTAGATGATATAGATGTAAAAGATGTCATTAAATCAACTGCAGTCGAAAATTTGGATATAATTCCAGCAACAATCCAGTTAGCAGGTGCTGAAATTGAATTAGTTCCAACAATTTCCAGGGAAGTACGTTTGAAAAGAGCTCTTGAGTCAGTTAAACATCATTATGATTATATGGTTATCGATTGTCCTCCGTCATTAGGATTATTAACAATTAATGCATTAACAGCATCAGATGCTGTATTGATACCTGTACAATGTGAATATTATGCACTTGAAGGATTAAGTCAATTACTTAATACCGTTCGATTAGTACAAAAGCATTTGAATTCTGATTTAATGATAGAAGGCGTTTTATTAACAATGCTCGATGCCCGAACGAATTTAGGTATTCAAGTTATTGATGAAGTGAAAAAATATTTCCAGGATAAAGTGTACCAGACAATTATTCCAAGAAATATCCGTTTGAGTGAAGCACCAAGTCATGGACAACCTATCATTATTTATGATCCAAGATCTAGAGGAGCAGAGGTTTATTTAGATTTGGCAAAGGAAGTGGTTGTGAATGGCTAGAGGTTTAGGAAAAGGCCTTAATGTAGGTAAGGGACTACAAGCTTTTTTTCCAGAAACTGAAGAGGAAAAGGTTGAAGAGTTAAAAATAAAAGATATACGTCCAAATCCCTATCAGCCACGTAAAACATTTGATGAGGATACAATCGAAGAATTAAAACAATCTATCTTACAGCACGGTATTTTACAACCAATTGTTGTTCGGAAAAGTATAAAAGGGTATGAAATTGTTGTGGGAGAACGACGTTTTCGAGCGGCAAAAGAGGCAAATCTAACTTCTGTACCAGCAGTTGTTCGAGATCTATCGGAAAAACAAATGATGGAGCTGGCATTGCTCGAAAATCTCCAACGTGAGGATCTAACACCAATCGAAGAAGCACAAGCTTATCAAATGTTAATGGAGCAATTAAATGTAACCCAAGAGGCATTGGCAAAACGACTTGGAAAAAGCAGACCACATATTGCGAACCATGTTAGATTATTAACACTTCCGAAACAAATTCAAACACTCATTTCAGAGGGTAAGCTTTCAATGGGACATGGGCGTACTCTTTTAGGATTGAAACATAAAGAAAAGCTTAATCCTTTAGTTGAAAAAATTATCCGTGAACAGCTAAACGTACGTCAGGTAGAATTAATTGTTCAACAATTAAATGAAAATGTTACACGTGAAACTAAGAAAAAACCAGAAAAGGATATCTTTATTAAAGAAAGAGAAACGTATTTAAGGGAGTATTTTGGAACCTCTGTAACGATTAAAAAGCAAAAGAAAAAGGGGAAAATTGAAATTGAATTTTTCTCACAAGATGATTTAGAGCGAATTTTAGAGCTGTTACAAAAGGAACCGTCTTAATTACACATTTTTTTAATAGAATATGCTAATTACATTTTTATAATTTTAGTACATGCTGGCTCTTTTAAAATAAGAGTCAGTCTTTTTTGTATGAGGCTATGTTATAGATTATTGTTGAGCTATAAGCGCTTTGTTAATAGGAACTGGTACATGAGATTCTGTTTAGGGAAGCGTACGGAAGGGAGACCCCACAGGCACGCAATATGAGGAAGCTTCCGAACCTCATGCTAAAAGTAAATGCCATTAGTGGAATCAACAACAAAGTTTAACAAGGACAATGCATCAAGAGAATTTATTTCATAAGGGGATAGTAAGTTGATTTTAGTTGGAAGCATCGTAAATGCACTAACCATTATAGTAGGAACACTTATTGGACTTCTATTTAGAAAAATACCGGATCGTATGAAACAAACTGTAATGATTGCAATTGGTTTATCGGTCGTTGTGCTAGGGATTGATATGGCGTTAGAAAGTGATAATTTTTTTATCGTCATTGTAAGTCTAGTAATTGGAACGGTTATAGGTGAATGGATGAGAATTGAAGATCATCTACACCATGTAGGTGTTATATTAGAAAAGAAATTTGGGCAAAATCAAGGTGGCAATCTTGCAAATGGTTTTGTTTCGGCGACACTTATTTTCGTTGTTGGAGCAATGGCGATAGTTGGTGCACTTGATAGTGGACTTCGACAGGATCATTCAGTATTGCTTACAAAATCTATGATTGATGGATTTACAAGCATAGTGTTAGCGAGCACGCTAGGTATTGGTGTGTTATTTTCAGCAGTTGCTGTATTTCTATATCAAGGAGGAATTGCTTTATTTGCAAATATAATCCACCAATTTTTATCAGAAGCATTATTAGAAAATCTAATAATAGAACTGACATCAACTGGAGGAGTTCTTATTATTGCAATTGGTTTAAATATTTTAGGAATAAAGGAAATACGAGTAGCTAACTTCCTGCCTAGCCTTCTTATCATTACAATTATAGTACTGTTGCAAAATCTTTAATATGCTGGTTCTTTTCAAAGAGAGTTTTTAGCAAAAAATACATTAATAAATGAGAATCATATAGGTGTAAGCGAAACGATGAGGAGACTCACGGCATACAACAGAAATTAATTCAAATTATCAAACAGCTAAATAAAAATAGGGGCATTAATTTTGGCCCCTTATTGTCAATTACTGTATTGCAGAATCTTGATTTTTATTTGCTAACCAATCTCTCCGAATCGATAATCTTTTATTAAGATATTGCTTTTCTGCTTCAATGATCCCTTTTGATATAATGTCTGCCATACTCATAACTAGATGCAATCGGGTATTTTGCAAAACAAAAAACTCCATAAATCCACTTACATTAACAATTCCAGTAATATGCATATCACCAACTGCGGGCAGCTCTTTATTAACTCCTGCACCAGGCTTCAATGATCCCTTTGCTACTTGGATATACCCAACGCTTTTTAATCTGCCTAGGCAAGCATCGATTGCAATAATAAACGGATTATGATGTTTTTCATTAATGAAAGTTAACGTCTCTTCTAGGTTTACAGCATGCACAGGTTCTTCTAGCGTTCCGTAGATATGGAAGTGTTCTAATTCCTCTTTTAACTTAAACCCTATCAATGGTCCTAAGCTATCACCTGTTGAACGATCAGTGCCAATGCAAACAATGATAATTGGTTTAATAAAAAGTCTTGGCATGCAAGTTAACATCATATTTGCTAATTGTTTTGATGCATTTTCATCCTCATAAAAGACCCGCTCATCCTTTTTATCTGATTGAAAAAGTCCTGATTTAAGATTCATAGATTTCACTCCCACATCATAGTAGTAACAGTATACGGAGGAAAAGGTATTTCTATACATGCTCTTTGAAATTTGGACAGCCTTATGAGGTGATAAAAATGAAATCAGGATTAAAATGGATGTTTCTTATATTAGGGACAACCATAGGAGCGGGATATGCTTCAGGAAGAGAAATATGGGAGTTTTTTGGCTTTGAAAGTGGACTGGCTATTTTAATTTTTACAGTTATATTTAGTATTTCGATTTATATCATTATGAAAATTAGCTATGAAGAGAAGACAAATCACTTTTTCCCTGTGTTGGATAGGTTAGTTGGAAAGAAGCTGGCCCATGTTTATGATTTATTGATTGTTTTATATCTGTTTAGTACAACGATTGTGATGATCGCAGGGGGAGGGGCAACTCTTGAGGCATTTTTAATTCCTTACTGGCTCGGTATTATCCTTTTTGGAATATCAGTTGTACTTCTTTTTTTAGGAAGCATAAATGGAATTATTAAATTAAATACGATTATCATTCCTCTGCTTGTTTTAGGATTATTATTTGCTCTCACATCCTTTCAACTTTCACATCAACATTCTTGGGACTTCGATTTAACAAAACAACATAATTGGCCAGTTGCCTTCACCTTTACGGCACTAAATATTTTGCCACTCATAGCTGTTTTATCAGCTGTTGGAAAGGAAATAAAGGAGCTTAAGGAGGCAAAGGTGGCTAGTATCGGAAGTGGAATCGTATTAGGTTCAATTTCTTTTATCTATAATGAAACATTAATCGAAATTTCTGATTCCCTCTCTGATTATGAAATTCCTTTATTTGCAATATTAGAAGGCTACCCGTTTATTGTTTTTTTATTTATGTCGATTATTCTTTGGCTGGCAATCTATACAACAGCAGTATCAGGGATCTTTGGACTTGCATCACGATTTAAAGAGGTAACGAAAATGCCATATTGGGCAATGGCTTTTCTTTTAGTTTTGCTTATGTTACCATTTACAAAATTCGGATTTGCTAATTTGATTGCGATTTTATATCCTTTATATGGCTTGATTAATTTATATTTACTTATCACAATATTATTGTTTCCGATTATGAATAGACTTAAAATCAATCGCAAATGAACTTTTCGCCTCTTTACTTCCTTTTTGTATCCTTGATCAGGATTAAGGTATGTTTGAGGCTTTTTTTTCCTCATTATCCATGTTTGTTTAAAGCTTTCCAGTTCCCAATACTATTAAAAATAGTAGGACGCAATTATAATAATGGATAAGAGTCTAAAAATCTGTAGAATTAGAAAAAGGTGATAAAGTTGAATATAATAGAGGATATGTGGTCTGGTATTTATGACTATTTAACGAATGGAGAACTATGGTTAGCAATTGGTAAATCATTATTACAAATTGTTTTAATTATTATTTTTTCCAGACTCATCATACGAGTAG
>NZ_CADEPK010000006.1 GCF_902829255.1 Metabacillus niabensis
ATATGGTTTAGCGTTAAATTCTTTTTTCCTATCATAGAATGAATAATTAAGAGGTTGAGAGCATGCACTTTTAATTTTAGTTCATTAGAGAAAAGTAATTTCTTATCTAAGAAAGAGCAAAGCTTTGTAGCAATGCTCTTCCTTTCTATAGCACTTCAGGTAAGTAGTATTTATACATGTCAAGTGCATGACGATGATTCTCTAATGTTTTAATTGTTTTCGGATTAGGCTTATCAAAAATAGTCGGATAATCCTTTTCAGCAAATTCTTCTCTTATCGGAAACGCTAAATATTCTTCATTTATTGAAAATTGGGCATTTACCCCTGGTTTATTTCCACGTGCATCTAAGCGAATCCAACGATTTAATGAGGTAAGGAAAACTCCGTTAAGAGCATGGAGCGAGTAACCATCCTCTGGAGTATCAAAGATCATTAGTCTCTGATAACAAAAGCCTGTTGGAATACCAACTGATCGCAAAATCGCAGCCAACAAATTTGCCTTTGCATAACAAATCCCTTCTTGATAGAAAAGGACGTCTGATGCTTTACAGGTTACACGATCGCTTTGGATATCCCAGCTATGTGATATTTGATCACGAACAAATTCATAGGCGATTTTAATTTTTTCAATCTCTGATAATTCCAGCTTAAACAGTTCTGCAACCTTCTTTTGAATCATCGGATGTGAATAATCGACAACATTCAGTTCCTCTAAATAGTCTGCTAGTTTGTTAGACTCAGGGGTGAGCTTCATTCTACAATCTCTCCTTCCAGTTCATTTTTAATACATTTCAAGATATTTTCGTTCATTTCTACTAAGTGTTCTTGATTTATAGTTAATCGCATGCAGTGAAAAGAAGATAATCGTTAAGATCGAAACTCCTGATATGCATACTAAAACCGAAACGATCCCGAAAAAATCATATAAATTCCCGATAATCAGCGGGCCAAACATTCTTCCTATATTTGCGAATCCACCTGACACACCTAAATAGAAGGGGGCATCACTGCCGGTTGTTTCTGAAAAATATAAAGGGATCGCAGGTAAAATTAACATTTCTCCAAGAGTGCAAACAATCATTCCTAAGAGAAAGAAATTGTAATGGTCATGGAAAAGCAATAAAAAGGTATATCCAATTGTACAAAAGATTGCAGCAGTAATTAATTGGGCATTAATAGATTTAGCAATCGTTCGTTTCAAAAATATGAGAATCGGCTGTCCAGCAAGTATAACAATCCCGTTGATTGTCCATAAAAAACTATATAAGGAAATTTCATAGCCTTGCTCTACTAAATAAGGTCCGACACCTGTCCCCCAAAAATTAAAGGTAATCCAATAAAAGCTTGCCCCAATTGATAGAAATAAATAAACCTTATAATCTTTTAATAGAGTGATAGGTGCATCATGACGCAAAATTTTTCCCGTATTTACTTGCTTCGTTTCTTCTGCCTCTGATTTCATAAATGTAAATAAAAAGCATGCAAAGATAATCGTAATCACGCCTGTAACTACATACGTAAGCTGAAAGGATATCGCCGCCAGCAAGCCACCAGCCGCAGCACCAAATGCTAGACCAAGATTATTGCAAACATAGACAATATTAAACAAGCGTTTGCGAAATTCCTTCCAGCGGAAACCTATATAGGAATGAACCCCTGGCATTGTAATCCCATTCATCATCCCAAGTGCACACATCATCACAATATAGAGATACCAATTTTCAATAAAGACTATTGATAGGATCGCTATCCCCGATGCAAGTGTCGACCCAACAATTAATTTTCTCGGACCTAGCCGGTAATAAAGTATTCCTCCGATAATCTCTCCAAAAATTCCAAACAATGATTGGAGTAAGATGACCATTCCTGCTTCGCCATATGATTTTCCTAATTCTGAGCTAACATATAAGGTGATCAATGGCCACATAAGGGCTTTTCCGCTTGAGTTAATAAAGCTAGCTAAAATAAAGACAAGCGCATCTTTCGGATACGCTTTAAACATATTCATTTTATTTAGTATATTCATTTTAGAGCCCCATTTCTTTACTTAAAGCTTTTTGGATCTAACGCATCTCTCACTCCATCACCGATAAAATTGATTGAAAGCACAGCTAATACAATCATGATTCCTGGTGGGATCCAAAGCCAAGGTTGATTTGTTAACGCCGTAATCGATTGGGCCGTTGTTAGCATATTCCCCCAGCTCGCTGAAGGTGGTTGAACGCCCATCCCTAAAAAGCTTAATGATGACTCTGCAATAATAGCTGACGCTGCTCCGAATGTAGCATTAACAAGGATAGGTGCGATTGTATTCGGCAAAATATGATGAAAGATGATTCTTGGTGAACGATAGCCTAATGCAACACCCGCCTTCACATAATCCTGTTCCTTTATAGAAAGGATGCTTGCTCTTACTAATCGAGCAACATATGGCCAGCCTAATATACCAAGCACTAGCATAATATTAAACAAGCCAGGACCGATAATTGTCACTAATACTAAGATGACCATTAAATATGGGAATGACATAAATACATCAATAAATCGGTTAATCACCATATCGACCCAACCACCAAAATAACCGGCAACCGCCCCAACAATTGTCCCAATAATAATGTAAATCGCCACTGAACCAAGTCCGACAGCCAACGAAATTCTTGAGGCGAAAATTAATCTACTTAACACATCACGCCCCATTTGATCAGTGCCTAATAAATGCTCTGGGGACGGTCCAGCATTGAACGTTCCGACAATTGCATTCGGGTCATATGGAGCTATTAGCGGTGCAAAAATTACCATTAAACATAATAATCCAAATATGAACGTCCCGACCATTGCCAGCTTATGCCTATAAAACTTCCGCAAAGTAGTCCTAAATAAACTTGAGCCTTTTTGAACTTCCTCGTTAGAAGTCATCAAGGTCTTATCTTCTAATGCTGTCCTTGCATCGACATTTATTGAAGACATTTTATTACCACCTTTTCTAATTAATGATATTTCACACGCGGATCGACAACTGCATACATGACATCTGCCCAAATATTCGCAATTAAAACACTTACTGCAGCAATTAAATTGATTGCCATTAATGTTGGGTAATCACGAGATAAAATCGATTGAATCGTTAATTGCCCCATTCCAGGCCATTGAAAGATCGTTTCCGTAATGACAGAACCGCCGATTAATAACGGGATATCCATGCCGACAATTGTAATAATCGGAATTAACGCATTCTTTAATGCATGTTTATTAATGACAACAAATTCCTTTAACCCTTTAGAGCGAGCTGTTCGTAAAAAGTCCTGCCCGAGAACCTCTAATACGCTTGAGCGAACATATCTAACCATCCCTCCAGCAATCGCTGTTCCTAATGTTAAGGTTGGCAGAATTAAATGGAGCAATAAATCACCAAAGCCTGACTGTCCTAGCGTATTCATGCCACCAGTCGGTAATACGCCCCAAACAACACCGAAAATATAGATTGCTCCTAAGCCGAAGAAGAAATTTGGAATTGAAACTCCTAGAAAGGCGCCGGTTGTTGAGAGATAATCAAGCCATGTGTATTGGCGAATCGCACTAAGAATCCCAATTGGAATCGCGATTAAATAGGCAACGATGATTGAGCTAATCATGAGAAGCAATGTTGGACCTAGCTTATCTACTATCATTGTTGCTACCGGTTGAAATGATGTGAAAGAAGTTCCTAAATCACCTTGAAGCAAGCCCCACAACCATTTGACATATTGGATAAAAAACGGGTCATCCAAGCCTAGCATCTCTCGGCGGAGTTCACGGTCTGCTTCAGTCGCATTAGGATTTTGGGAAAGCTCGGCTGGATCACCAGGCGAAAAATAAATAAGGACGAAATTCAGTAAAGTAACCCCAAATAAAACAGGAATCGATATTAAAATTCTTCTTGTTAAATACTGGAACATGTTATGACCTCCTTTTCTCCAATTTAGTTATAGGGAAAATGACAGGCTACCGTATGCTCATTTCCTGCTAGCTTTGGTTCAACCTCCCGACAAAGCTTTTGCGCTAACGGACATCTAGTATGAAAGCGACATCCAGCTGGTGGATTAGCAGGATTCGGTACATCCCCCTCTAAAACGATTCTTTCTTTATTTCTTAAATGTGGATTTGGTGGTGGATATGCATCTAATAACGCTTTTGTATATGGATGCTTAGTTTTTTGGAAAATGTCATTTGTTTTTCCGAATTCTACAATTTTCCCTAAATACATGACCGCAATTTTATCACTCATATACTTTACTGCCCCTAATCCGTGAGCAATGAACAAATAGGTTAAGCCAAATTCCTTTTGCAAATCCTTCAACAAATTTAATATTTGCGCTTGAATCGATACATCTAATGCGGAAACTGGTTCATCACAAACAATAAATTTTGGATTTAAAATAAGAGCCCTTGCAATCCCAATTCTTTGTCTTTGCCCTCCTGAAAATTCATGTGGGTATTTATTAAGTTGATGTTTAGAAAGCCCAACAATTTGAATTAAGTCATGAATCTTTTTCTCCATTTCAGGACGACTAAGGTTTTCATGTACAATGAGAGGTTCAATGAGAATATCTCTAACCCTTTTGCGCGGATTTAACGATGAATAAGGATCCTGAAAAATAATTTGGATTTGATTTCGAATCTTTCTTAGCTCTGATTTAGAGATCTTTGCTAAATTCACATCATTAAACAATATATTTCCCTGTGAAATGCTTTCTAATTGGATAATACTCCGACCAAGCGTTGATTTACCGCAGCCAGATTCGCCTACAAGACCAAGTGTCTCACCAGGATAAATTTGAAAGGAAACCTCGTCTACTGCCTTTACATGTGCAACCGTTTTTGACAATATCCCTCTTTTAATCGGATAGTATTTTTTTACATTTTCTACTTTTAATAAAGGACTATTCAAATGCAGCAACCCCTTTCCATCGTTAACTTACTGATAAGCAGCGCACCTTATGGTTTTCAGCGACAGACTTAAGAATTGGAGCTTCTGATTTGCAACGCTCTGTGGCTATTGGACATCTGTTATGATAGCGACATCCTGAAGGCATCTGGTAAAGAGATGGAACTGTCCCTTCAATCGTTCGCAGCTTCTCATTTGGATCAATCTCTAAATGTGGAATTGAATCCATTAGCCCTTTTGTGTACGGGTGTTTCGGGTCATCAAATAGGGTGAACACATCCGCTTCTTCAACGACCTGTCCTGCATACATGACGATGACCTTATCAGCCATCTCTGCCACAACCCCTAAATCATGTGTGATAAATAGAATTGAAGTGTTATAATCTTCCTTTAGCTTTTTCATTAATCTAAGAATTTGCGATTGAATGGTGACATCCAATGCTGTAGTTGGCTCATCAGCTATTAGCAGCTGTGGGTTGCACGATAATGCCATCGCAATCATTACCCTCTGTCTCATCCCACCTGATAGTGAATGAGGATATTGATTCATAATCTCATCTGGCCGTGAAATCCCTACTTTCCGTAGCATATCTATCGCATATTTCCATGCTTCTTTTTTATTCATTTTCAAATGCATGAACAATGGCTCTAACATTTGGTTACCAATTGTATAGACGGGATTTAACGATGTCATTGGCTCCTGAAAGATAATCGAAATATCCCTTCCACGTATATCACGCATTTCACTTTCAGTTAATTGTGCGATATCTCGATCTTTAAATTGGATGCTGCCATTTTTAATAAACCCATGCTTCCCTAATAATCGAATGATCGATAACGATGTAACACTTTTACCACAGCCAGATTCTCCAACGATTGCAATTGTTTCACCAGAGGTTAGTGTAAAACTAACCTCATCAACTGAAACAACCTCTCCATTCTCTGTTAGAAATGCTGTTTTCAACCTATCTACCTCTAGTAATTTTTCCATCTCCTTGTCACCTCACTTACATTCTCAATTTTTAAACTCCCATAAATGGGCGTTAAAATGTGGTGCATAAATCGTTCCGCCTCTTGCCTCTAAGTCTTTATGAATAGCAATTAAGTTATTATCTGAGAACAATGAAATAAGCGGTACTTCCTCCTGAATAATCCCTTGCAATTCACTGTAGATTGCCTTTCGTTTATTTTCATCGCTTTCAGCAATCCCCATTGCAAACAATTCATCAACTCTCTCATTCTTATATTGCATATCATTAAGAGCGCCATTTGATGTAAAGGTTACAGCTGGACCGTCCGGATCAACGATGCTGCCAAAGCTCATAATCATCATTTCAAAATCATGTGATACCGCTTTTTGAACGGTTGTGGCAAAATCGTAGTTCGTAATTTTTACCTTAAGACCAACTTGCTGAAAGTATTGCTGCAAAATCGTACCAGCCATTTCTCTCGCTTGATCTCCTGTTGGAACAATTAATTCTATTTCTTTATTAAAATCCCAGCCTATTTCTTCTAATAGTTCCTTCGCCTTTTCGGGGTTATACTCGTATTTTTTTACATTAGGGTCATAATAAGGATGTGATGGAGTATACGGGCCATCAACGATATCACCATAACCTTTAATCAGGTCATTGATTAAAACCTCTTTATCAATCGCATAAGCTAGCGCTTGTCTAAAACGCTTATCAGGAAACACCTCTGTATTAAATTCCATATTGATATACCTGCGTACTGACTCCTCAGACGTTTTCATATGCTCCATTTTTTTCACCGTATCCCATTCAAGAGCAGGAATGTTTCCCGTTCCCGCCTGTGCTGCATTCATATGAAGCTCACCTGTTTGTAATTGAGCAACTAAGTTTGCTGGCGGCATAATTTTAATGTAAATTTCGTCAAGCTTCGGTTTCCCTTGGTAGTAATTTTCGTTGGCAACTAGATGTACATATTGATCTTTTGCATATTTTTCAAACTTAAATGGTCCTGTAGTAACAGTAGGATTTTGCCAAAATGGATTTTGATTTAATTCCTCTGGCTTCACATCCTTTAATACGTGTTTTGGAACAATAAATAAATCTGATAAACGTTCCAAAATTAAATTAGGGTCAACAGGATTTTTTGTTACGAATTGAACAGTCGTATCATCTATTGCTTTTACAGATGGTAACTCTGTGACACCTTCTGGGAGCTTCCCGTTTTCCCCTAAGCCATCAAATGCTGTAATATAGTTACCAACCGTTGTCAGGGTTTTTGGATTTGCGATTAAATTTATCGTGAATACAACGTCATCCGCAGTAAATGGAGTTCCATCAGTCCATTTCACATTATCCTTTAAGGTAATCGTAAATGTTTTACCATCCTCGCCAATTGTATATGATTCAGCTAATACATTTTCAAACTCTAATGGAGCTGTCATTTCAAATAACGTTTCAAACATAAAACCTGCAACATAATTGACACCATTTGAGCCTGATGCATCTGTATCAATTGGATTAAACATTAACGGCCCATTGCTCATTCCAATATTGAGCACTTTATCATTTGGAGCTTGAGCAGCATTCGTTGAACCATTTGCAGATTCTGTTCCCCCTCCACTACAAGCAGCTAAAAGGACGAGCATTGCACATAATAAAATGGTTAAAAGTAGATTTTTTCGAAGCATCATCATCCATTACCCCCTTCTTAACAAGATTTGAATCAAATCAGAAAAAATTATTCATTATGTGTGAAGCTCCATCTTTTACATCGAACTTATTTCCAATGGATTTTGAAGCTTAGCCTTCTTATTTTGCGCGATAATGGACAGTACTTGAAAGGTGATATTTGCAGCATTTAACGCTGTAATATGAGCAGGATCTCGATCTGGCAAAGTTTCGACGATATCAAAACCAATCATATTGATTCCTGAAATTCCACGAATCATTTGATATGCTTCATAAGTTGTAAAGCCGCCTACCTCAGGTGTTCCTGTTCCCGGAGCAAAAACAGGGTCAAGGAAATCAACATCAAATGTTAAAAACACTGGTCTATCGCCGACTCTAGCTTTAATTAATTGTGTCAATTTAGAGATTTCCATTGCTTTTACATCATCTGTTGTTAATAATTCAAACCCCATATCTCGAGCAGGCTGATACGGATTTTTCGTTATCGATGTCCCGCGCATGCCAATTTGAATAGAAGAATACGGATCAACAATTCCTTCATCAACAGCTATACTAAACATTGTTCCATGGGAATATTTCTTTCGTGGATCAAGGCTTCTTCCAGTATCTGAATGGGAATCAAAATGGACGAGACTTATTGGACCGTATTTTTTTGCAGCTGCTCGTAAATGTGGAAGTGATATCGAATGATCGCCTCCGAGAAGAATCGGAATGACGTTATGACGAAAAATTGGGGCTAACTGTTCTTCAATAGCTTCATAGGAATATTCAATATAGCCGGGATGAACAGTTAAATCACCGTAATCAACTCCGGATAAATAGTCAAAAATATTCAGGCGATCCAAAGCAGGATTAATTCCTCTGATCCTTTGTGACATTTCCCGAATAGCAGACGGACCAAATCTTGTGCCGATTGCATAGCTAACACCTGTATCAAAAGGTACGCCAATTACTGCAAAATCAACATTTTCTAAATCGTCCTTCACATGTGGCAGGTGCATAAAGGTGCGAATTCCGGAAAAGCCTGGAACCCCGCGGCTAATTTCTGGTTTATACATCATCATCATCCTTTACAAAGTTAGTTTCACAAAAATGGATATGTTGCACTTTTTATATGGAAGCTCTTGAAAAATTTAAAATTTTCAGTAATATATAAATAGGTGTAAGTATTTTTAAGCAGCTAGCTTTATAGTTGTAAGGAAACTTCTAAACTTTTTTTCTTTGCAATAATTGAGAGTACTTGAAAGATAATGTTTGCTGCGTGCAGAGCAGTTAAGTTTGTTTGATCGCGATCTGGTAAGGTTTCGACGATATCAAAGCCGATAATATTGATTCCTGCGATTCCTCTTATCATTTGAATCGCTTCATAGGTTGTAAAACCACCCGCCTCAGGTGTCCCAGTTCCTGGAGCATAGATTGGATCTAGAAAGTCTACATCAAATGTTAGGAACACAGGCTTCGTTCCAACACGATTTTTTACCTTTTCGCATAGCTCAATAATTGGTAGCTTCTTTACATCATCTGTTGATAATACTTCATATCCTAGCTCAATAGAGGATTCAAGATTAGGATTTGGTCCACTGCCTCTCATGCCCATTTGAATCGATGAATAAGGATCAACAATCCCTTCATCTACCGCTAAGCTAAACATATTACCATGTGAATATTTTTTCCGAGGATCACTGCTTCTCCAAGTGTCTGAATGTGCATCAAAATGAACTAAACTTACCGGTCCATATTTTTTTGCTGCCGCTCTTAAATGTGGCAATGAAATCGAATGATCTCCACCTAGTAAAATAGGAATAATATTTTTTTCAAAAATTGGTGTAAGCTGCTCTTCTATCGCTTCATAGGAATATTCGATATAACCTGGATGCACAAGTAAATCCCCGTAATCAATCCCTGACATGAATTCAAATATATCAATATCTAAAGCTGGATTTACTCCTCTTATTCTTTGCGACATTTCCCTTATTGCTGAAGGTCCAAAACGAGTTCCAACTGCATGACTGGCACCTGTGTCAAACGGAACACCGATCACAGCAAAATCAACATTTTCTAAATCGTTTGTGATATATGGTAAATGCATAAATGTTCTTATTCCTGAGAAGCCAGGAACCTTGTATGTCGCTTGTGGTTTATACATAAAATCATCCTTTACTATTATTTTGTAAATCTATTAAACGACCGCTTCTATCTCGGCCCTTTTTTTCATTGCAATAATTGATAAAACCTGGTGTGTAATGGTTGCAGCGTTTAATGCTGTTACTTTCGCCGGATCACGGTCTGGTAAAGTTTCGACAATATCAAAGCCAATGATATTAATTCCACATATTCCTCTTATCATTTGCATTGCTTCATACGTTGTAAATCCGCCAACCTCTGGTGTCCCAGTACCTGGTGCATATACCGGATCTAGAAAATCAACATCAAATGTTAAAAATACTGGACGACTTTTTACCCTTTGCTTTACCTTTTCACATAATTCAGACACCGTTAATTTTTTCACATCATCTGTTGATAGCACCTCATACCCTAACGCAATAGATGATTCAAAATCTGGGTTCGGCCCTCCACCTCTCATTCCCATTTGAATCGATGTATGTGGGTCAATCACTCCCTCATCAGCGCCAAGACTAAACATATTTGCATGAGAATATTTCTTTTTAGGGTCATCACTTCTCCACGTATCTGAATGTGCATCAAAATGTACCAAGCTTACCGGTCCATATTTCTTTGCCGCTGCTCTAATATGAGGCAATGAAACTGAATGATCTCCTCCTAATAGAATTGGGATAATCCCTTTTTCAAAAATTGGCTCTAGCTGTGCTTCAATTTCCTCATATGAATATTCAATATATCCCGGATGCACCGTTAAATCTCCATAATCGATGCCATTCATATATTTTGATAGATCAATCATATTTAACGCTGGATTGATTGGCCGTAGCCTTTGTGACATCTCTCTTATAGCAGCTGGACCAAATCTAGTTCCTACTGCATAACCAGCACCTGTATCAAACGGCACGCCAATTACTGCAAAATCAACATTTTCCAAATCATTCGTATGTGGCAATTTCATAAACGTTCTTATCCCAGCAAACGGTGGTTGTTGCTTCAAGATTGTCAACTCTCTCATCTCCTTAATCTGATTATTTGTAACATTCTGAAAATTATCTTTATAAGTATGTTGCTAACTTATATCAATAATTTACAATCTTGTTTCCCCTTTGTCTCTCATATTGTCATATAATATCACGATGTTTTTGTTGCATTTGCAATATTTTTTCGTTAAACTACTGATCGAATGTTAATCACTTCCAATTGTGATAAAATAGATAAAAAATAGGGAGTCAAATTCTATGAAGCATATTCTTAGAGAAATTGGCATGATTGCAAGATGCCTTGAATCAATTGCAAATATTGAATTTAAAGACTTAAATTTAAATAAAGGACAATTTTTATATTTAGTAAGAATTTGCGAGAATCCTGGAATTATCCAAGAAAAAGTAGCTGAAATGATTAAAGTCGATCGAACAACAGCTGCTAGAGCAATCAAAAAATTAGAGCAACAAGGATTTATCGTCAAGGTAAGTGATGAGGAAAATAAGAAAATTAAAAAGCTATATGCTACTGAAAAAGGGATGCAGCTTAATCCTTTCTTTGAAAGAGAATTAGAACACTCTTCAAATGTCATTCTCAAAGATTTTACAGACGATGACAAAGAAAAGATCTACCAATATTTAGTGAAAATGAGAAAGAATATTGAGGCAGATTGGGAATATGTAAAACGGGGGAATAAAAGGGATTATTAAATTCATTTAGAAAATGTATGAACAAAATACAGAAGCTCAGGTAGCTTGTTACGAAATTTAGCAAAATTTCAATCAGACAGAAAACCTAAAAATGTTGAAATAATTAACACTTAGGTTTTCTGTTTTTAAACTTTAACGTAGATTACTATCCAGCTATTTCAGCTGATGTAAAGTTCCCATTTATATCTCCATTAACGATAATCGAATGTCCCCAGAACATATCGCCATCAGAAAAGAAGATTTCAAATTCGCCATCATCGTAAACTGAAATGCTGTCAATGCTCATCAGCCCTACAAATAGTTCCTTTGTAATTTCGGTTATTTCCGCTTCTTCATTATCCTGTAACCAATCATTTGCTAAATCTACAAGCTCTTTTGCAGCATAGCTTCGAATTGCTTTATCCCATTGTGCCTGATTATTAAAAAGTTCATGGGCAGTTTTCAATGATGCTTCCATCACAGCCTTATTTTCATTCCAATTAAAATATAAAGAGCAATCCTCATTTAGCCAAGAAATTTCCTTTTGAAAAAGGTTTACGCTTTTTTCTAATTCAAACTGACCAAGAATTTCATCATTATAATAAACTGGCTTCAATTCTTCATGTAATATCTTTTCTAATTCATCATCTTGATAATGATTATCTAGAACGCGAACAAGCATCATCATATTTTCTGCTTTGCGAACCTGTAATTTGACAATCTTATGTGCTTTTAATAAACCTCTTGATTCCTCTAGTTCTTCATCTGTAACTAACCAGTCTAAAGAAATTTCCTTCTTTACCGCATGCTGACCATTACGTAAATCCTTCCAGGCTAGCAAATCAATTGATGCAGTCCACAAACTACGCTCACCAAATTTACTACCACTAACGCCTGAATGTCCAGTTAATGCAATGATTTCAATGAGTTCTTCCGGGAACCTTTGTTCAAATTGGCTTTTCTCTAAAGTCGGATTCAATTTTATCATCCTTTCATTTATTGAAGACATTCATGTATGAAGAACAGTTTCTATCTAACTATCATTCTCCCTTACATATATTAACATAAACATCTAGAAATCTTTCCCTTTTTTGTAAAAGTTATAATAATCAGGACGCTAGTGTAGACGATGCTGACAGGATAGCGTGGTTTCGATTAATTGATAGTTGAATAAACTAGATATAAAGTTATCCTCCACCTAAGAAATTTCGTTTAGATTGAACATATAACTTAAAGGTCAAAATATCTATTAAAGCAAATGAAAACAGCTTATAATCGACAAACTTGTATTGGACAATCCTCACATTTACAAATACTACGCAGTCCTTCCAGATTTAGAATTGTAATATATCCTTTATCATATGCTACAAGTCCATCTTTTCTATATTGATTTATGATCCGTGTCACTGTTTCTCTAGGGGTTCCGATTAAACAGGCGATTTCATCGTGCGTAAACTTTTTGGTAATATCCCATTTTTCATCGTTTTTGATACCATACGTGTTTGTCATACGAATGAGGACAGATGCCAATGCACCGTTTTTCCCAAAAAACATTAAATCTCTTAGCTTTGTTTGTGTTAAAAGCTGGGAATAACTTACCCATTTTGTAAATTCAATTGAAAACTCACGATTACGCCACAAAAGCATTTCTATCTCTTGTTTTTCAATCACACCAATAACAGAATCTTCAATTGCTTTCGCATTTTCCATAGCTCTCCCATCATCATGAGACATGTAATCTCCGAACATATCATCTTTCGTATAATAATTTAAGGTTAACACTTTACCTTCATCATTACTTTTATAAAGAGTGATCGTTCCTTTTACTAAATAAAAAAGCTTATTTACCTTTTCTCCTTCAGAATATAAATATTCACCAGCTCTTAGGTGAATTGTATTCATTCTTTGTTTTAATTCATCCATGCTGTTTTTTGATAAGAAATGGGTATTCACTACTTTTTCGTTCGCTTTCACTTCTGCTATCATCTCTTTGCCACCCCGCCGATCTTTTGTCTTATATGTTCATTGTAAAGAGTTTACAGGAAAATTGTTATGAGGGAATTCCCTCATTTCGATTCTGTTTTTCCCCTATGTAAGTGATAAATGTTACATTTTTGCAACAATGAGCGGAAAATTTGGGAAAGATGTTCTTTATTAGGATGATAAACTTTTTTGACTAAAAGGCGCTGCTCATCTCAAACGTATGTAGGGCACGCCTCTTTAGCAAAAATCTTACGTACTCTCTCAAAAAAGTGTTAACAATTCAACAAATAAACAACAAAGCCAACGAAAAAAGAGAGCATCACTGATTACCTATGCTCTCTTTACTAAACGGTACTTTTAATGTAATGGTTGTACCTTTATTTTTGATTGATGATACGTTTAAATTAGCGTTTATCGTTCTTGCTCTTTCCTCCATACTAAATAGCCCGACTCCACTTTGTGTTTTCGTTTGATCAAAACCAATCCCTTTATCAGTGATGGAAACTTCAAGATGATCTGTCTTCTCTACTATAGATAAGGCAAGCTCATCTGTTTTCGCATATTTGCATGCATTTGTTATCGCCTCTTGCACAATTCGATAAATATTCGTTTCCACATCAGACGAAAGCCTTCGTTGGAGCTCATATGTAAAATGTGTTTTCAACCCATAATGTGTTGTGACCTTATTAATAAAGGAGCGAATAGCCGGGATTAATCCTAAATCATCCAATATCGATGGTCTTAGCTGCCATGAAATTTGTCTTATTTCATCAATTACATTTGAAATCTCCATTTCAATTTGATCAATAATTTCTAAGTCAGGTTTTGAACGTAAACGATTTGTCATGATAAGAAGGCTATACAGATTTTGGCCAATTCCATCGTGAAGCTCTCTTGATAGTTTTTTCCGTTCGTCCTCCTGTAAGCCGATAAGCTTTCTCATCATTTGCTGAAGTTCTTCCTCTGCCCGTTTTCTCGCAGTGATTTCATTACGTATCGCTAAATATTGATATGGTTTCCCTTCATTGTTAATAAATGGAATGATCGTCGTATTGACCCAATAATACGTGCCATCCTTCGCTTTATTTTTGATCTCACCCTTCCATACCTTTCCTTTCCCGATTGTTCTCCAAAGCTCCTTGAAAAATTCTGGAGAGTGAAATCCCGCGTTTATAATCCGATGACTATTGCCAATCAGCTCATCCCTACTAAACTTCGAGATTTTGCAAAACGTATCATTAACATATGTGATGATTCCCTTTTGATCCGTAATTGCCACAATGGAAGACTCATCAATGGCGAATTTTAAATCATACAATTCCGCAATTGTTTCCTCCAGCTCAGCTTCGGCCCGTTTTCTTGCTGTAATCTCATTGCGAATTGCTAAATATTGATATGGCTTCCCCTCTTTATTTAGAAATGGAACGATCGTTGTATCCACCCAATAATACGTGCCATCCTTCGCTTTATTTTTGATCTCACCCTTCCATACCGTACCGGAGGCAATCGTCTGCCACAAATGGCGAAAAAAATCAGCTGAATGATAACCAGAGTTCACCAATCGATGGCTTTTTCCGATTAATTCTTCCCGCGAATATTTGGAAACCTCACAAAATTTATCATTTACATACGTGATGATCCCTTGTCTGTCTGTTATTGCAATGATTGACGATTCGTCTAAGGCAAATTTCAAATCGACTAGCTCTGATAACGATGCTTGTAACTCCTCATTTATCCCTTGATTTGAATTCATCTCATCTTTATCATTAGCTATCGATAACATACAATAATGGTGATTTCCCAACTCAATCAATTCGCACGATAGAAGCCAGTTTGCCGTTGTCCCATTAATCGAGGCTTTTGTCGTAAGTGTACAATGCTGAGCAGAAAATAATTTTTTTACATTAAGCAGAGGAAATAGAGCCTGAACGTCCTTGCCCTTCCATTCTGTTATTTGTAAATTAAATCGTTCTTTCGCTGCTTGATTAATTGAATTGATCCTGCCCATCTCATCGATAATAATCAATGCAACAATTTTATTCCGAATCATTTGTAAATTCTTTTCCTTTCTTGGAGATTTCATACTCCCTTACATTATACACCATACCCTAGTAAGCCCTTTTTCAAGGCGTATTCAACTAGCTCTGGTCTTGTTTTTAATTTTAATTTTTCCATTATATGCGATTTGTGATTTTCAATTGTTTTAACACTTAGCACTAGCTTTTCAGCTATTTCTTTATTGGAAAAGCCTTTTGCAATTAGTGTTAGGACCTCTTTTTCGCGTTCCGTTAAGAGTGAATATGTATCCCGATCTGCCCCGTTTTTTATTCGGTCAAGATAGTCTTCCATCAATCTTTTTGTTGCTGTTGGGTATAAATAAGCAGAGCCTTCTGCAACGATTTTGATCGCCTGTACCAATTCATGATGCAAGGCACTTTTCAAAATACAGCCAGAGGCTCCAGCTTGGATAACACGAAACAAATATTCTTCATCATCATGCATCGTTAATATTAAGATTTGTGTTCCAGGCCATCTTTTCTTTATTTCAATCGTTGCCGAAAGTCCATCTCTGCCATGGGGCATACTTAAATCCATTAACACAAGATGTGGCTGTAATTCCTCCACCTTTTTTATTGCTTCATCTCCCTCTGAAGCCTCTCCAACAACTTCTACGCCATCAACTTCATTTAATAGCATTTTCAACCCTGAGCGTACGACTGCATGGTCATCCACTAATAAAATAGTTGTTGACACTTTTTTCACCCTCCGTTCGGTATCCGTATATTTACTTCTATCTCTTTATCATTTTTCTTAAAAAAACTAATGACCCCGCCTACTGCCTTAAGTCTTTTTTCAAGTGCCAACATAGTTAGATTTAGCCTTTCAAAGCGATCGATTTCTCCTTCCGAACCAAAAGAAAAATTCACTTTTACATATAAAGCCTCACCCCAAAGTCCGTATATCTCAACATGCTTTGGCAAGGAATTTGAAAAAGTCTGGTTCATAATCTCTTTAACGGTACGATACGCAATTAACTCAGTTAAAATTGGGTAATCCTTTTTATCTCCGAGTTCTTTAAACTCTACTACGAGCCCATATCGCTTCTCGATACTTATTAACAATGATTTCAACGCCCCATCGATTCCTTTATGAAAGAATGGATGCACATCATTTGATAATATTCGTAGATCCTCTATCGTTCTTTTTGTTAAGTTTACCATGTCATCTATACCTAATCTATCTTTGCTATCACCAGATTGTCTCTGTAAATATTGCAAATGATTAAATACTGCGTATAAGTTTTGGGCAATATCTTCATGGAGAAAGCTTGCTATCCCCTTTAATTCATTTTCATAGGCTTCAATGATGAGGGAATCCATTCGTTCTTGTTTGATATCCATAGTTTCCACCTTTATTCATGTATCATCTGATTAGGAAAGGAGTATGACTTGAAGTTTTACACATCCCCATTATAGTTTAATCGTCTAAGAGAATTTTGCATGTGATCAATGTCACATCATTACTAGATTACAATATTGGAAGGGATGAAAAACAAAGGCTCTTTTCGTGGAGATTGTTATTTATAGCACTGCTCGGCGACTGCAAATGGTGTTGCCTAAAAGTGACTCATCGAGTGAACGGGGGAACTAGAACACTCCATGAGTCCGCTTAAGAGCGAAAAACAGCCAATAGAAAAAAGGATGCCTTAGCACCCCTATTAGCTTATTTATCTTTAATCATTTTGTAAACTTGCTCAACATCTTTATCTCCACGGCCTGAAAGATTAACAATAATTACATCTTCCTTATCAAGGGTTTTCGCTAATTTGAGCGCATAAGCAACCGCATGTGCACTTTCTAACGCTGGGATAATCCCCTCGACTTTTGATAATAACTGAAATGCTTCTAATGCTTCCTGACCTTTAATTGTGACATACTGTGCCCTGTTGGATGTTTTTAAATAACTATGCTCAGGACCAATTCCTGGATAATCTAAACCAGCAGCAATTGAGTAGGTTGGTTGTGGTTCACCTTTTTCATCTAACAGTGTTAAGCATTTAAAACCATGGATAACAGCAGGAACGCCCTTTGTTAACGTAGGGGCTTCCTCAGGCTCTACCCCAATAAGCTGAACATCCTCTTCATCTATATAATGGGCAAACGAACCTATCGCATTGCTGCCACCACCAGCAACAGCAACTACTGCAGTT
Source organism: Metabacillus niabensis (assembly GCF_902829255.1). Lineage (GTDB taxonomy): Bacteria > Bacillota > Bacilli > Bacillales > Bacillaceae > Metabacillus > Metabacillus niabensis. Next base: position 17,572 of record NZ_CADEPK010000006.1, read on the forward strand.
GGTAGCTTACCTTCCTTTTCAAGAATTTGCTTTTTTGATTCTTTGCTTATAATCGATTGGAAATACTTCACCATTGTTGGGAATGGATGAGGTCCTACTGCCGATCCTAGTAAATAAAACGTATTTTCGTAGTTTTGCACTAGGTCATTTAACGCTTCATCAACAGCATCTTTTAAGCGTCCCTGACCTTTTTCAACTGGGATAACCTTTGCCCCTAATAGTTCCATTCGAAACACATTTAATGCTTGTCTCTCTGTATCAAGCTTACCCATGTAAATCGTGCAATCCATTCCACCAACAATTGCACATGCTGTTGCCGTCGCAACCCCGTGCTGACCTGCACCAGTTTCAGCAATGATCCGAGTCGCTCCCATTCGTTTCGCTAATAGGATTTGCCCGATTGCATTATTGATTTTATGAGCACCTGTATGATTTAAATCTTCTCGTTTTAAATAAATTTTCGCTCCGCCAACATGTCTCGTTAAATTCTCTGCAAATGTTAGTGGATTTTCTCGGCCAATATATTCTTTCATATAGTAATCAAATTCTTCGATAAATTCTGGGTCATTTTTATATTTTTCAAAGTTGTCATCCAAAATCTTTAATACATTATTTAATTCATCTGGTACAAAGCTTCCACCAAATTCTCCAAAATAACCTTTTTCTGCAACTTGTTTAGACATATTGGATTCTCCTTTTAAAATATCGAATTTTCAGAATATAAATTCATTATATCATTAAAGAAGAAAGGTTTGTCCCACATTATGCACTAATTTCAAATAAGCACCAAAGGATTAGACCAAATAAAATTGCATTCGTCCATAAAAGAAAATGTAGATATGAATTCGCCTTTCTCATAGAAAAAAACACTCCTTAGCCATTGCATTCTACCTGTAAGACGAATGAATTTCAGGATTGTTACAACTTTTTTTATTTTTTATTTCAAAATTTTTTTGGTGAGGCGAACTATAAAATCTTTTAAACGAAAAAAAAACGGAACCGTTAGGATCCGTTTTTCAAAAGAGCTTATTTATCTGTTTTCTCAGTTGATTCAGATGATGATGAATCTTCTTTATCAGCTGAATCTGTTGATTTTTCAGTTGAAGACTCTTCTTTCTCTTTCTTATCATCAGTTAAATAATTTTTAATATCATAATCTTCTTTTTTATCTTCTAACCAAGTTGGGTATTCTGTTTGAAGCTTTTGTTGGAATAAAGTATCTTTAATTTCCTCTTTACTCTTTTCAAAGTTTGCTTCTTCAGCTTCCTGTTTATCTGTTACTTTAATAATGTGATACCCATAATCAGATTTAACTGGTGCTGAGATTTCGCCAACTTTCATTGAAAAAGCCTTATCTTCAAATGCTTTAACCATTGCGCCTTTACCAAAGAAGCCTAGGTCACCGCCATTTTGTGCTGTTCCTGTATCAGTTGAATATTCCTTAGCTAGCTCAGCAAAATCTCCACCTTCATCAAGCTTCTTTTTCACTTCGTTAGCTGTTTTCTCATCCGCAACTAAAATATGACTTGCTTTTACTTGCTCTTCTTTAGCAAATTCTGCTTTGTTTTCATCAAAAAATGTTTTCATTTCTTCATCTGTAATTTTGATTTTTGATTCTAATAATTTTTCAATTTGAAGATTTGTTTTAATGTTATCCTTTAAATCATCTTCAGAAATACCGTTTGTTGCAAGAGCAGATTGGTATGCTTCCTCGCCACCAACGCTATCGACTGTCTTTTTAAGCTCTTCATCAATTTCTTTATCAGTAATCTTAACCTTTTGTTTTTCAGCTTCTTGTTCAATAATGTTTTTCGTAATTAAAGAATCTAGCGCAGCCTCACCGTTTTGCTCGACGAAATACGTATATAAATCATCCTTTGTTATGGATTCCTTCCCAACCTTTGCTACAACATCACTTTTTGTTGATAGAAAGATAAAAACTGCAATTGCTACTACTACAAGTACCGCTAAAATACCTAGAGTTTTTTTGCTAGAAATCAATTTCTCCATTCTGTATTATCTCCTTAATATGAATTCTACTATTTTTCTATTGTACAGAATAAATATGAATAAACTATGAACAAACCTTAAAAAATCTAAAAAGTTTGTACCAGCATTTCATATTTTACATGAATTACCCATGAATTGGAATGATAATTGAAAACTTTGTTCCCTTATTTTGTGTACTTTCAATGAAAATTTCACCATTATGAAGCTCTACTAATCGCTTTACGATCGATAACCCTAAACCAAATTCACCAAATTGATTACTTGTCCTTGAAATATCAGCTTTATAAAATCTTCGCCAAATAAACTCAATTTCCTGCTTATCCATTCCAATTCCCGTATCCTCAATTTCAATCATCGTAACATCATCCAATTGTTTTCCCCGGAGCCACACCGTTCCTTCATTTGTAAATTGGATGCTGTTTTTTGTTATATTAATTAAAATTTGGATAAGACGATCATAGTCTGCATAAACGATACTTTTTTCATCAACATCTAATTTTAATTCAATTCCTTTATTCTCTGCTTGTTGGTATAAATGATCTTTAATGATCTCTAAAACCTCACTAAGAAGAATGTTCTCTCTATTAAGCTTGACTTGGTTTGAGCGAATTCGTTCATAATCTAAGTTTTCATTCACAAGCCGTATAAGTCTTCTTGTTTCCTGACTTATTAATTGAACCCCTTTTTCCTTTTCAGCCTCTGGAATCATATCGTTTTTTAAGCCTTCAATTAAACCGCTTATCGTCGTTAACGGCGTCCGCATTTCATGAGATACATCTGCAATAAACTGACGACGTCGTTTTTCAAGACTATCAATTTCTTCATTTTGCGCCCTTAATTTAGTGATCATTTCATTAAAGTCATTGGCCATTTCACCAATTTCATCAAAATTCGTTGAAGGAATATCGACATCATAGTTTCCTTGAGCAATTTTCGATGTCGCCTTACGAATTTTTTCGATCCGATTCACATGAACCTTAGAAAGCAACCAACTAAGTAAAAAGGAAACTGATAAGGCAATAAGGACGGTATATAACAAATAGCGATTTAATTCACTAATCATTTCCCTTGTGCCGCTAATCGGTGAAATGAGTAAAATTCCTCCCGCCATTTCACCGCGATTAATGTATGGAATCGCAACTAATGATACCTCTTGGTCCGCCCATTTAATATTATGCTTTGTGACGACCTTTTCCCCGCTTGTAAGCTTTCTCCAATCCTCCTCAGTTACACTTGCTATTGGTGAATTAGGAGCGATTGAATAAACAATTCGTCCACTTCGATCAAATATACTAAAAAACACGTCTTGTGAGCTTAAGACATGCTGATATTGTGCAAGAACATATTCCTCACCAATCTGCTCAAAGTCATATAATATGTTTTCACCATACTTAGTTAAATCAGAGACTTTATTTTCATAAACAAGATTTTCGACATAATGAGTAAATAATAGGCTCAATATTAAAAACGCAATGATGATGATGCTAATATGACTTAAAATAAGCTGATAAATATATTTAATTCTCATCTTCTTTAACCGACTCATCAAACTTATAACCAACACCCCAAACAGTATGGAAAAATGGTTGCGAAGGTGTTTCGATTTTTTTCCGTAATCGTTTTATATGAACATCAACGGTTCGTTCATCTCCATAAAATTGATAGCCCCAAACTCTCTCTAAAAGCTGATCCCTTGTGAAGACTTGCCGTGGATTTTTTAAAAAATAATATAGCAAATCGAACTCTTTTGGCGTGAGGTTTTCGATTTTCTTTCCTTGTAAAAATACCTCTCTCGTTGTCTTGCTTATTTTAAAAAACTCTGTTTCTAAAAAAGAGGACTGTTGCTTCTGCTCCTGATCAGCTGCTTGGTAACGGCGGGTGACTGCTTTAATTCTAGCCATCAGTGCCAATGGACTAAATGGCTTTGTGACATAATCATCTGCTCCCATTTCAAGACCTAGCACTTGCTCAGACTCGCTATCCTTTGCCGTAAGGATAATAATTGGCACTGTGCTTTCCTCTCTAATTTTGCGACAGAGTGTTACCCCATCCATTCCAGGAAGCATCCAATCTAAAATGATTAAATCCCATTCCGCTTCCTTAAATCTTTTATATCCTTCAAGACCATCCTGAACAAATTCCCCGCTAATCTCTTCCTTCGAAAAAAACATTTCAATCATTGAGCACACACTTAAATTATCTTCAACAACTAATACTTTCATTTTCCACCTACCGTTTATGTAACTGTTACTACTCTACATACCCATTTTAGCCTTTTCTTAGACAAGCTACAACGAAAAGCGGAAGCGCCTCGTTTAGCCCCGACAAGCATAAGACACATAGGAATTGAAGGTGCCCTTTTCCTTCTATTCCTATGTGTCTTATGACCTCGAGGGGCTAGGTGCTGGAGCTAGACATCTCGAAAAGCGGAAGCGCCTTGCTCAGCCCCGACAAGCATAAGACAAGAAAGATTGGAAGGTGCTCTTTTCCTTCTATTCCTATGTGGCTTATGACCTCGAGGGGCTAGGCGTTGCAGCTAGACATCTCGAAAAGCGGAAGCGCCAGCTTAGTCTCAGTCTAATACAACATAGATTATTACTAGACATAACGGTAATCAAGTAATCTATATTTTTCCACACAAAAAAGACCCCATAAATGGAGTCTTTTTATAAGAGCTGCTTATGCAGCGTTAAGCTTATTTTTGTACGTTAGCAGCTTGTGGTCCACGAGCTCCTTGCTCAACTTCAAAAGTTACTGTTTGGCCTTCTTCTAAAGTTTTGAAGCCTTCGCCTTGGATAGCAGAGAAGTGTACGAATACATCGTCTTGACCTTCAACTTCGATAAATCCAAAACCTTTTTCTGAGTTAAACCATTTTACTTTACCTTCTAACATTGCTTTTCCTCCTGTGTGGAATGAATATGTCCACATGTATTACTATTCTTGCTAGACAACGATCGTTTTAAGAGGAGGAAACTTTTGAAGCAACTTCCATCTAACATCCTTATCCGAACAAAAATAATTACTTTCATTCTATCACCAATTGGAAACGAATGCAAGGATAGAAAAGTCCCTTTACCATATATTCTAATAGGTATTATCTCTCAATTTTTCCCATTAACCATTGCTACTTTACGCCCGTTTAAAAGGCCACCAGTTTCCGGATCCAAAATTTTTCACCATTACTGGAATTAATAACGGTAATACGATGAACGCATACAGCAATAGCCCTGTTAAGATAATCGCTGCAATTTGGATAAGTGATAGCATCCCAGATGGAATCATCGCTGCAAATGTCCCGCCTAAAATGACAACCGCAGATATAATAACAGTTCCCATCCTTTTCATCGCGAGCAGCATCGCTTCACCAACCGATAAATCTTTATATTCATTAAAGCGATCCATGAGGAAGATACTATAATCAACACCTAGCGCAACTAAAATAACAAAAGCAAAGAACGGAACAGCCCAGCTAATTCCTGAATAGCCTAATATATTGACAAAGATTACTTCATTAATTCCCATCGCTGTGTAATACGTTAAAATTAATGAAGCGATCAAGTAAAGCGGCATAATAATGGATCTGAACAAGAAAACAAGGATAAACGCGATACCGACAAGCATCAACACAACCGTACGTGTGTAATCATTGTTTGACATTGTACTTAAATCAGCATTTGTGCTCGTTATTCCACCGATTGCAACCTTTGCATTTTCAAGCTTCGTATCCTTCGTTACTCGTTCAATAGCTGCGTTTAACTCATCTACTTGATTTATAGCCTCATTTGAGTATGGATTTGCTTTAAAAATAACATCAATTGTCATCACTTTACGGTCTGCTGATAGATACGTATCCAACGATTCTTTAAATTCATCACTTGCTAACACTTCCTCTGGTAAATAGAACCCTGAAGAGTCGTCAGTTTTTGATAGGTCTGTTAAATACTGCTGTGCAGAGCCTAATCCATCAGACACTTGGTTTAACCCATCAACGCTTTGGCCAAGTCCATCGGTTAATTGATTCATTTGCCCATCAAGATCACCGAAACCGTCTAATAATTGCTTCTGACCATCTGCAACACCAGATAATCCATCAGAAAGCTTAGGCATATTGCTAACAATTTGTCCTTGACCATCTGCTAATTGATTCAACCCTGCTTGCTGCTGTTCAATTCCAGCAATTAATTGTGTGAGACCATCGGAAATTTGTGATTGACCTTCAATTAATGCTGCAAAACCTTCATTTGCAGTAGTAACACCATTTGTTGCTTCCGTTAATTTTTGATTTAATGTATTTAAACCCGTTACCATTGCTGGAAGTTTATCCTTCTTCGTGACAGTTTCCACAGTGAACTTAATTTTCCCAAAAGTTTGTTGGAAATTAGGGTCAGCTAATAATTTAGCGTATTCTTGGTTTCCTTTAAGGTTTTCTTCAAGAGTAGCAATATCGTTATTAAGGCCTATTAGTGCTGTAGAAATTTCTCCAAGCCCTTTCGCAACCTTTCCGTACTCTGTACTCAATGTATTCAATCCAACCGCTACATCTTTGTATCCATTTAATAGCTGATTACTTTTTTCCTGAACTTGGAGAGCTCCTGTCTTTGCGTCAGCTAAGCCCTTTTTAATTTCGTCTGCACCTGCTGAGCCTTGGCGGATTCCCTCTTCAATTTTCGCTAAGTTTGTTTGGATTTCTGTTAATCCTGAATTAATTTCTGTCGTTCCATCAATTAATTGAGTAATTCCATCTGTTGCCTCTTTAAGCTGTGGAGATGATTTTGATAATTCACTTTCTGCATCTGCTAAGCCATCGCTTATTTCAACAAGACCTTCCTTCCCTTCACCAAGACCTTCCTCTAATGTTTTAGCTTGGTTGGAAACATAGAAATCTTCAATTTTCTCGCCAGTCGGTCTCGTTACAGAGCGAACTGTATCAACTAGGTCAACCTTTTCCAGCTCTTTAGAAATATTTTCTGCAAGACTGATATATTCAGTTGAATCCATCGCTTCATCGTTTTCTAATACAATTTGCGTTGGCATTGATTCACCTGGACCAAATCCTTCAGCAATTGCATTAAATGCTTTTATTGAATTTACATCACCGCTTATTTCTTCTAGCGAGTTATATGATAGCTCACCATCATATTGCACAAGAAATGGCACGGAAACCGCGGCAACGATAAGCAGCGCAATAAGTGGTCTTGAAAGGGAAAATTTCCCGACAACACCCCATAATTTACTTTCACCATGCTCTAGCTTTCCTTTTGCAGGCCAAAATATTTTGCTTCCTAAGACAGCCATAAAAAACGGAACAACTGTGAATAAGGCAATAATTAAAACCGCGACACCTACCGCTACAGCAGCTGCTGATTGATAAAGCTTAAACTGGGAAAATCCAATTGCAGCAAACCCGATCATAACTGCTAAGCCACTGAAAAACACTGTACGACCAGCGTTACGATAAGTCTCAACAATCGCTTCTGTAATGCTCTCTCTATGAGCTAACTCCTCTTTAAAACGACTTAAAAGTAAAATACAATAATCCGTTCCGATTCCAAATAAGACGGCTACTAAAAAGATTTGCGTAAAGTTAGAAATCGGGAAGTTTAATTTATCGACCAATATTGCGACAATTGATTGTGATGCCAAATACGTTATCCCAACTGTGATAAGAGGAATAAGTGGTGCAATCACAGAGCGGAAAACTAGAAGTAATACAGCTAGAATGAATACAACCGTAATTCCCTCTGTCTTTTTCAGGCCTTCCTCAGAGCTGTTCATGACATCTTCATCAATCATCCAGTCACTAGTGTAATAATGGTCTACATCAACATCCTCTATCGTTTCGTATAATAAATCAGATAGCTCCTTTGCTTCACGGTCATTCCATGTAACCGTAACAGAAGCTAGGATCGTTTTTCCATCTTTTGAAACTAGCTGATCCTTTAAGCTTTCTTCATGAAAATGAGTAAGAATGCTTGAAACACCTAGCTCTTTATTATCCTCTAATAAATTAATCGCCTTTTCAGCCTCACTTATTTCATGTTCAGTAAGACCCTTCTCATTATGAAAGACTAAAGCTACATCTGTTTCATCCTTTGCATTTTCTTGATTTTGTACATCCTCTAATATTTCAGATGCAAGTGAGGATGAGTACCCTTCAGGAACACTAATTTGTCCTTTTTCCCTTACAAGATCAGCCATACTCGGTGCAAGCAAAAACAGTCCTATAACAATGGCAATCCATGCAGCAATGACAACCCATTTTCCTTTAATAATCGAATTCACTACTATTCCTCCAATTGACAGTCTTTTATATTCGTTAAAATGTTATTTAGCTTCTCATATGTTTCAATGAAAGAAACAATCTCTTGTTCATCGAAACTCGTAATAAATGTTTTTACTAAATTTTGAATATTTTTTTCTGCTTTAGAATGAGTTTAAATGAGTTATACGACTATTTTTGTTATTCTTTCTTTTCTTACAATAGCTTACTTTATTTATGTGGAAATTACGGATTAACAATAAAGAAATCTGTTTGCTATAATTCCTTTTTTATTAAAAATAAACAGGTGGACTTATACAATCCACCTGTTTACTTACGTTCTTTTTGTCTTTTTTCTTGCAGAATCTACTTGTTTTCCTCTAGTTTCATGTTCTGTCGTGCCTTGTCCCTCAACATTTGGAGAACTAAGTCCAGTTGTTGATGGATCAGATTTTCGTTTAGCCATCGTCTTACACACCTCCATGATGTTATATTCTACTAATTTTAAATTTCTATAACACCATAGTGAAATTTTGCTGATTTCCGAACGGTGACTGTGAAATTATGCTCTATAAAACGATGACTTTTCCAATGGTCCTTTAATACAATTCTCCTTTTTGCTACCCTTTTAGCTTCTTCAATGGTTTCTGAACTTAACGGAGAATAAACTGCAATATTTCTTAATGGACTAATCCCCTTTGAATCGCTAATTGTTTCAACAAACATCGGATCAAAATATACAACATCAAAGGAATTATCTGGATATGACCGTAAATAATCAAGGTGGTTGCCTGTCTTTACCTCAATCCGCCTCATGGCACTGTCGAAACTGTTTATCCCAGTTTCCCATTGCTTTAATCCTTCATGTACGACATATGCTAAAATTTCATTCGCTTCTATCCCTTGAACAATTCCTTCTTGACCAACGACAAAACTTGCAACAATACTATCAGAGGCTAATCCGAGTGTACAATCCAGAAAAGTGTCCCCTTCATGAAGTTTACATGCAATGCAAAAAGGGTCTTCCTCATGATTTAAAAGCCTTTTAATCCTAAACATAGCTGAATTTGGATGAAAGAACAATGGCTCATTTGAATGAAGAATATGCAATTCAAGTCGATTTTTCCCAACAACAAGGACATCTTGTGCATAATATTGTTTCATTTCTTCTACCGATCTTTTGCTTCTATTCATAAATGGTTTGTTCAATTTCAGTGCTATTTCCTTTGCTTTATAGATAGAAGATTTATTTGGTCTTCCAGAGGTTGTAACAATCATGTTCCATCTCAACTTTCTTTATCAATATAAAAAGAGGGGTGACACGAGAGGAACGTAATTCTCATGAAATAGCATTTTCTAATTACAGGTCGCTATTACTTGAGAGGTCTTTCCTTCTCTGTCACCCATTTATAGTTTAGCAATATTTAGCAAAGGCATTTTCTAAGTTTTGCATAATTTCTTCAATTCCATACCCCTCAATTTCATGCCTTGGGATAAAATGAACAACCTCTTTACCTTTTAATAGAGCCATTGAAGGTGATGAAGGCTCATATCCCGTAAAATATTCTCTCATTTTACTTGTTGCCTCTTTATCTTGTCCTGCGAATACTGTTACGAATTGGTCAGGCTTTTTACTAGCATGTAATACAGCTTGTGTTGCTGCAGGACGTGCTAAACCTGCTGCACACCCACAAACTGAATTAACAACAACTAAAGTTGTTCCATTTACATTTTCCATAAAGTTTTCTACTTCTTCAGCGGAAGTTAATTCTTCAAAACCCGCATTAGTTAACTCAGCTCTCATCGGTTTAACGATTTGTCTCATATATTCTTCATATGCCATTGACATATTCAATCACTCCAATCCTCTAATAAATTATTATTTTTGCTGAAAAGTCATTTTTTCTATAATCCAGTATTGACTAGTTTAATTCTTTCTACTCTCAGTCATTTGCTTCCAAACCGAACCTTTAGCTTCTTCTCCACCTTCGATTCTTTCTATAGCCATTTTTATTTGCATACTCACTTCAAACTCTGAATCATCTTCTGCTGCCTTTAAAGCTGGTAAAGCTTTTTCATCGCCAACTTCATATAAAAACATTGCCGCTCTCCAGCGAACAAGTTTATTTTTATCCTTTAATGCCTCCATCATCGGTTCCATCGCTTGAGGATCCCCAAGATCAGATAAACAATCCCCTGCAGTTCTTCTAACAGTCACCGATTTATCCTTAAGTGCTTTATACAATAATGGAAGTACGCTAGGTTTTTCAATCATGCCTAAATACACTGTAGCAAGTCTTCTGATAGATGGCTTTTCATCGTCTAACGCTTTTTCTAAGACTGGTATATCTTCTTCTGTTGGGTCCATTTGATCTAAATGCGAAAAACGTACAGTCCAATCTTCATGATCCATCATATCTAATGTTACTTTGTATGATTTTCTATTATTGTAATTTTCAACTTGATTTTCCATAGATGCCGCTTGGATTAATTTTTCAAGTCGGTCATTAGGATATGCTGCACTGATTTCATCAACAACCTCTTTACCAATGTCAGCAAGCTCACCATATCTTACCCCATGTTCCTTCCACTTTCGCTCCAACACAATATTATCATTTGCTTGTTGAGCAGCCAATACAGCTTCTTTAAAACGTTCCGGCAGTCCAAAGCGCTCTTCCTTTAAACCATCGGTAAGCTTAAGTTGCATAGGAATTTGATGGAACATTTGAATAAATACCTTGACTTCACCAAATGCTTCATCAGTATTTTGCTCATTATTAAACCCTTCTTCAATGTTTTCACCAAATGCTTGGCGAACCTGTGCTAAAATATCCTTCCAATCAAATTTTGCGTTTCTCTCAACAGCTAAAAAATCTGCTACATGATAAACACCTTTTACACCCTCTATTTTTAATATCTCTCCAATTACACCTGGAGCTTCGTTTGCCTGATCCTTTTTATAATTATTGCTTTTACCTGAAGGCAACTCCTCTGTCAAAAGCACCTTCATTGTATTAGGACTAGGAGTAGGTTCTATCGACTTAATTTTCATAATGCGCAACTCCTTTCATTCGTAATAATATTGTAACATAGTCATTTAAATGAGTGCTATCAATAGGTTTCAAACTTGTCTAACGGTAGACGTCCTTCACCTATTTTGTCATATATCCCCTATCTGAATCGTATGTTTTCATTGATATTGTATTATAATTTATCCATGTTAGGAGAGACATCGATGAAGGTAGTAAAACCAACGAAAGATGCATTGATCATTTCTTCTGTAGCCGCCGGCATTTTATTTAGTGGTCCTGCACTCGTTATGGCCTCTGAGGAAGCTACTCAAAAAGATTTTACAAAAGCAATAGAGGATACACAAGTCGTTCGATATGGGCACACTGGTTATTTTGTCTCAAATATTCAAGCAAATCTTGCCGATCTTACATTGTATCAAGGTGCTGTTGATGGTGTATATGGAAAATTAACTGAGAAATCTGTCAAGCAGTTTCAACGGCTACACCATTTAAAGGTTGATGGAATTGTTGGAAAGGAAACATTAACAAAATTAACCTCTATAAAAAAACCTGTTGAAGAATTTCAATACGGAGATATTAGAGAGGAGGTTAAATCCTTTCAAACAAAATTACATGCTTTAAATTATTATTATGGTCAAATTGATGGGGTATTTGGTCCACTTACATTACAAGCAGTTAAGGAGTATCAGCAAAAAAATAATCTCGAAGAAACTGGAAAGCTTAATTCACCTACACAAATTCATTTACTTTCAAACCGAAATAAAAAGGGGATAACACTAACAACGAAGAAGGTAAAGACAGCTCATAACACAGAGTTACAATCATCAGTTACATCTATTGCGAAAAGCTTACTTGGTACAAAGTACGAATGGGGCGGAAATACTCCCTCTGGATTCGATTGTAGTGGCTTTATTAAATACGTATTTGCAGAAACGAATATTCTATTACCGAGAACGGTCAATGAAATTTGGAACTATACGGTCCATACACAAAAGGTTGGAATTGGAGATTTAGTCTTTTTCGAGACTTATAAGCCAGGCCCTTCTCACGTAGGAATATACTTAGGAAACGGGCAATTTATACACACAAGCTCTTCAAAAGGGGTAACGATTACAAGTCTTTCAAACCCATACTGGAAGGAAAGATATCTAGGAGCAAAAAAAGTTCCAAAAGCTTGATGATATAGGAAGGAATCTTGTATTACACGCTATTCTCCACATAGATGTTGCATAATTAAAATTAAAGGGTGTATATACATTGGTATTACAAACAAACTACCATGACATTGGTCAACCATGGTTTGGAAAACATGTCATCATACTAAATTGTTCAATCCATAATAAGTTTATCCAAATATATAAAAGTTACCATGCCCCAATCGAACCACCTCGACCTAATTGCGCAGAAACGATATCACAGCTTATTAGTATTGGCTATAAGCTACAAGCTGTTACAGCATTACCTTTCAATCAAGTTCAGTATGTCTTCATTCTATAGGTTTTTTTCGTAAACTTGTTGTCTTTATATGTTGGACATTTTGAGGTTGTGTGGTAAGACTCCTTTTAGGACATTGCGGGTTTGAATAATATCTCACCTTTCCTGCATCCCCTAAAGGAGTCTCTATATTTGTTCCAACCACCCTACTTTTCCAACTACAAAATGGTGCTAATTTATCAAAGACAATAAGATGGAGCGCATCTTGTAATGAAAAAAGAGACTACTTATCGATTATCCTTTTATACATTTTCACTTTAAAACTCCCCACACAATAAAAGATTGTTTCATTTTGTAGTAAGTAGCAAAAAGCTTAATCCTCAAAATTTACCTGTAATAAGGTAATTGCGTGATCAACGATATGCAATAATTCCTCAATATCATTCTCCCTTTCACCAAATAATGTACAAAATTCAACCAAATAGAGAATAGAAAAATGGCTAATCGAACCCGTTAGTTCTTTTGTTATAAATAGTTTAATTATATGTTGCCCCCAAAGTTTGTTAAGTTTCTTTAATAATATTTCATCATATTCTTGACCATTTCCCTTTTCGTGAAAAGAAAGCTTAACAACACATCCTGGTTCCTTGACTGTCTTTAACAGCTCACCTGCAAGTTGTTTTTGACTCATTTTGATATCGATTGTGACATATCGCTTATTATTATCTTCCTTAGCAATTGTGATCGAATAAAGTCTTGACATTGTAGCAAGATCGATCGTATCCTTTCGATCTGTAACAACTATTAATTTCTCAAGATCTAAGTCATAAATATACCCTTCAACTATCACTTTTAAATTATCAAATACTGTCGGATCGAACATAATGGTCTCCTGCCTCAACTATTAATTAAATAATTCCTTAAATTTTTTAAGTTAAATACAAAAATTCAATTTGAATTATTATTCTAAATTTTCTATAATAAAACATTAGAACTTAAGTATAATCAATCAATGCATGCTATAATAAAAAGCTGATTAAGTAAAATACTGTTTTTATCTGAAATAACGTTTTTACTAATTATTTAATCACTTTATATAAATAAACAAAACAATTTATAATAATTTGTTACTATTAAATCATCAGAAAGATGAAATCATTTTTCGGGGGTGCTTGCTTTGCCAATTAACATACCTAGTCATTTACCAGCAAAAGAAATTTTAGAACAAGAGAATATTTTTATTATGGACGAAAAAAGAGCATATTCTCAAGATATTCGACCTTTAAACATTGTTATTTTGAACATTATGCCTGAAAAGGAAAAAACTGAAACACAATTATTGCGTTTGTTAGGAAATTCTCCCCTCCAGTTAAACATAACATTTTTGAGACCAGAAACGCATACATCTAAAACAACAGCGATTGAACATTTAAAAGAATTTTATACAACATTTAAACATATTAAACATAGAAAATTTGACGGAATGATTATTACTGGAGCTCCGATCGAGCACTTAGAATTCCACGAGGTATTATATTGGCCAGAATTACAAACGATAATGGATTGGACAAAGACTAACGTTACCTCAACTTTACATATTTGTTGGGGTGCGCAAGCAGGACTTTTCCATCACTACGGTGTAAATAAATATAAATTAGACAAAAAATGCTTTGGGATTTTTAAGCATGAAATAATTGATCCGTCTATAAAATTATTAAGAGGATTCGATGACCACTATTACGTTCCACATTCTCGACATACAGATGTAAAGAGGGATGATATTGAACGAATTTCGGATCTTCAGATTCTTTCCTATTCAGAGGAAGCTGGCGTTTGCCTTGTTATGTCTAAGGATGGGAAGCACATATTCTTAACAGGACATCCTGAATACGAAAGAACTTCGCTAAAGGATGAATATGAAAGAGATTTAGCAAAAGGTTTAAACATTGATATACCTAAAAACTACTTTGAAGATAACAATCCTGCAAATACACCTGTTCATTGCTGGCGTTCACATGCAAACCTGCTCTTTGTTAATTGGTTAAATTACTATGTATATCAAGAAACACCATATATTTGGGATTGAGAAGGCAAGAAGATTTTTCACTTTGTAAATAGGTAATTTTACTTTCAACCTTTCTACTTGATTCAAATCATAATAATCAATTATTTCAATATTTTACATCTTAAGAAATAATTAATAATTGCTTTATAAAAAAGTAATATTTGTATGGTATTCTTTAAGACAAATTCAGTTTTATTTTCAATAGCAAGATTCAAATATGCTTACTATAGCTTAAGATATTATTTTGTACTTTCTTATGTTGAAAATGTCTTTTTTTCAAAAAAATAACTTAATATAATAACAGTAAAGAATGCACTACTATTTATTTTAATAGATTATAGTATACTGTTTTGCATTAGGTTCTAACTGATTTAAATAAACTGTATTTGTTGAATGATCCGTTTTTGATTAAATTGAGGTGAAAATGTTGAATAGCAATAGCAATTCAAAAGTATTAATATTAACAGCGAAGTACGGAAATGGTCATGTTCAGGTAGCAAAAACTCTAGAAAATAAATGTAAAGAACTTGGCTTTAAAAAAGTAACAATTTGTAATTTATATTCAGAATCATTCCCGATTTTTTCTGAAATTACTCAATATTTATATTTAAAAAGCTTTTCAATTGGCAAACAATTTTATCGACTCTTTTATTACGGTGTAGACAAAATTTACAATAAACGGATGATGAATCTTTATTTTAAAATGGGACATAAACGGTTGCATCAAATTGTTCAAAATGAACAACCAGATATTATTATTAATACTTTTCCAATGATTGTCGTTCCGGAGTACCGTAGAAAAACAGGTACAGTCATCCCTACCTTTAATGTATTAACAGATTTCTGTTTACACAAAATATGGGTTCACGAAAATATCGATAAATACTATGTTGCTACAAATCATGTGAAAAATAAATTAACTGAGATAGGTGTCCATCCAAACTCTATTAAAGTGACTGGAATACCTATCCGTGCGCAATTTGAAGAAAAGCGAAATCAAAAAGAAATTTATGAAAAGTATCAGCTAGATCCTAATAAAAAAACGTTGTTAATCATGGCAGGAGCTCACGGTGTTTTAAAAAATGTTAAAGAGCTATGTCAAACATTTATTACGAATCGTAAGGATATTCAAACTGTTGTTGTATGTGGAAAAAATACTTTGTTAAAGGAAAGTCTTGAACCACTTGCACAAATGTATCCTGAAAACTTTAAAGTATATAGTTATGTTGAACGTGTTGATGAACTATATCAAATAACTTCTTGTATGATCACAAAACCAGGTGGGATAACATTAACTGAAGCAACAGCACTTGGTGTACCGGTTATTCTATTTAAACCAGTACCTGGACAAGAAAAGGAAAATGCCCTTTTCTTTGAACAGAATCGTGCGGCAATTGTTGTCAATCAAATTGAAGATATGGCTGATGAAGTTGATAAGCTTCTTTCTGATCAAGAAAAGCTTGAAGAGATGAAGAAGAATATAAAAAAGCTTCATGTTCCTCATTCTGCTGACTTGATTTTAGAAGATATTATTAAAGAATCTTCATTTATTAAAGAAAAACATATGATGGCTGGCTCTGTTAACTATTAGTTTAACTCTAGGGTGAAGCGGGTAAAATTATCACTTACCTGGAGGGAAACATGGATACAAGTACTCATATTACAATGGGTTTTGGATTAGCTGGTTTGGCTCTTTTAGACCCTTCCATCGATTCAAATCCGCAATTAGCAAATGCTATAATGCTTTGTACTGTGGTCGGCTCAAATGCTCCAGATTTTGACTATTTCATAAAGCTTTTCAAAGGTAATGGAATGTATGTTGAACATCATCGTGGTGCTTCTCATTCCATTCCCGCCCTTTTTATTTGGTCATTATTAATAAGTGGAATTACTTTTTCCTTTTTCAATGATGCATCATTTTTTCAGCTTTTTATCTGGACGTTGATAGCTGTTGTAGTACATGTCGTGTTTGATATTTTTAATGCTTATGGTACACAAGCAGGTCGCCCATTTACAAAAAAGTGGTTATCCATTAACATTATTCCCTTATTTGATCCCTTTATCATGTTTATCCATTTTATTGGGTTTACTTTTTGGATCATCGGTTTTCATCCAGGATTTGTTTTTATTTACGCCTACTTCATTATTATTGGCTATATTATCCTCCGTTTTCTAATAGCTAATAGAAAAAAACAATTGATTGGCACGGAAGAATCCCAACCTTCAAATCGGATTACATTAATTCCGTCAATTTGGTTAAATAAGTGGGATATTGTCATCGAAAAGGAAAAAAGTTATGATGTTGGGCGTATCGAAGGGAAAGCAATTATTTGGTATCATCACTTTGATAAGTACAACAATGATAGCAATATTATAAATAAATCTTTAAAGGATAAAAACGTTAATCATTTTTTAGCAAACTCAAAACATACTCATGTTCTAACTCATCCTACCTCCTCAGGAATTGAGGTTCGATGGATAGACCTACGTTTTCGAAATAAAAACCATTATCCATATATGGCTGTCGTTAAATTTGATAAGGAAAACAACATTCAAGCATCATACACTGGATGGGTACACAATACAAGTCATCTAAGTGAAAAGCTCGCTAAACCTGAGCGTTCAATCGTTGCAAATGGTTGATTATTAGATCGTTAAAACTACCTTTACTAATTAAAGGTAGTTTTTTTATAAGGCTCTTTTCTAAAATGTTGTTGTTTTAATAAACTAAATATAGATTATTTGGATCCCATGTGCGAGACTCCTGCAATGTGAGTAGGATTGTTCTAGAAAGGTGTTGTGTTAACACCTTGGAGTCTACACCACTCCGAGGTAACAACAACATTTTAGAATAATGATTAATGGTAAAATGCATGTTTTACTAATATTTTTGGAATAGTAATATTGTTTATCTTGTAGTGATCGATAGATATTCTTTTAAAGGAGGAATTCGATGACGAAAAAAGTCAATAAGGGTAGTAATAATCAAAATTCACCTCAAAACGGACATAATCAAATGGAGATCGCAAACGATTTTATCGCAGGAGATAATAGTAAGGGAAATAAACGAAATAAAGATCAATGGGATAAATCTGGAGATAATTAATCATTCAAAATTCTTTCTTCACTATACTATTGAATAGCTTTACAAATAATAAAAAAGTGCAAGAGCTCTCTATAAAGAGTACTTGCACTTTATATTTTTTAATTACCTAATCCTTCTGTTTTAATAGCGCGCTCAACTGCTTCTAATGCAGCCTCTTCGTCACTACCTGTAGCAGTAATTTTTATTTCTGCTCCTTTTGAAATCCCCAAAGACATGACACCCATGATAGATTTTAAATTTACTGTTCTACCATTCGCTTCAAGATTAACTTCTGATGTGAATGAGTTTACAGCATTAACAAGTGCTGTTGCTGGTCTCGCATGTAACCCTGCATCATTTGTAATCGTAAACGTTTTTTCTACCATATAGACATTCTCCTTCCATATTAGCCAATGTAGCTTTTCTCTTACAAGAATGTATGATGAATTATGTATAATTCTCTTCATCTCATGCAGCTATAAAAAGCTACTTTAGTTATTACCATTATTATAACCTTTTTTTATAAAAAGGGAACTACTCTTTATTGAATTTGGTAGACTTTCTGACAATTTATTTCATATTGAACTAGTAAGGTAAATGTATCTGTATTTATGCGCTCGACAACAATTGAATTTCGCTCTTTGTCCTGAAGGAGAACCGATGATGACTTCTTCATTTTTAATAATTCACGATTTGATTTTGTTAAAAAATCAATTGCTTTAGAAAAACCTTCATCATCTACTCTTCTACTTCTTATAATGAAAATATCTTCACCATATAATCGAATTCTACGCATTTAATCCAACTCCATACTTTTTAACCATTATATGCTTGGACAAATAAATGTATTATTTTAAATTTTAAATTTCAGAAAGTTTTGTTAAAAAATTCTTCTTCACCTTGACGTGTGTTATAAATATGTTGTATAGTAAAAGCATCATTAAGCTGAGTATATATGATAGCGTTTTTATAAAATATTATTCTCATACATATTATATTCTGCTTTTGATAAAAACTTTTTTTAGCACCACCTGTGCTACAGTATTAGGAGGATTAAGTACTATGCAAAACGGTAAAGTAAAATGGTTTAACAACGAAAAAGGTTTTGGTTTTATCGAAGTTGAAGGTGGGGACGATGTATTCGTACACTTCACTGCTATCCAAGGTGAAGGATACAAATCATTAGAAGAAGGTCAAGAGGTTTCTTTTGAAATTGTAGAAGGAAATCGTGGACCACAAGCTGCAAATGTAACAAAGTTATAATCACAACAAAATGAATGTGATTTAACATACAATGCATGAAACTAACAGAGGCCGAGGTAACTCCGCCTCTTTTTTGTTTGCAATTAAATTGGAAGTTAAATGTACTACCTATTCTACTTACATCTTTGTTTATTTTTGACTTACTATAATATATTCGATTGCTTTTATATTTTGTTTAATCCCTTTTTCAATCCGACTCACTTCATGTTGGTTAAAAATATTCGCATTGTTCGCTATAAAGACTAATTTATCAAGATCACGATATATTTCTGAAAATGCTTCCTTTATCGTTAAATGTAAAGCATCATTTCCCATTACTGTTTTTCCCCCTTTCTAGTACGTAATTTGACGATTTTTTTAGTTAAAAAGTTGCATATTCGTGTTATATTTTTACATAGTATACGTC
>NZ_CADEPK010000007.1 GCF_902829255.1 Metabacillus niabensis
TATAAAGATGAAGATGAAATCTCATATAGCTATATTTTTATGCCGGTTATGAAGCATAGAGATATTTCATTGTTATCACCAAATATTATGCAGACAAAAATTCCAGCAGGAAAATATGTATGCATCTCTGACAGGTTTTCACCAGAAAAATACTTTGATAACCTTAAAAAATTATTAAATTATATAAATAATCATCATCTCCAAGTAATTGGAAGCATTTATGAGGTTTTTACACCGATTCATTATGGACCAATTTCGCAGGATGACTATTTGATTGAAATGAAAATAAGAATAGATGAGTAGTGACAATAATATCGAACAAAAAAAGCTCAAGGTTTTGTATAAACAAGACCTTGAGCTTTTTTAAATAGCTAAGATTAACGAGAGTAGAACTCAACGATAAGTGCTTCGTTAATTTCTGCTGGTAATTCAGAACGTTCTGGTAAACGAGTGAATGTACCTTCTAATTTATCTGCGTCGAAAGTTAGGTAATCAGGTACGAAGCTGTTTACTTCGATAGCTTCTTTTACAATATCAAGGTTACGTGATTTTTCACGTAAAGAAATTGTTTGACCTGGTTTAACTTGGTATGATGGGATATCAACACGTGAACCATCAACAAGAATATGACCATGGTTAACTAATTGACGAGCTTGACGACGAGTACGTGCTAAACCTAAACGGTAAACAATGTTATCAAGACGAGAGTCAAGAAGGATCATGAAGTTTTCACCATGGATACCTGCCATTTTACCAGCTTTATCAAATAGGTTACGGAATTGGCGCTCATTTACACCATACATATGACGAAGCTTTTGCTTCTCTTGTAATTGTAAACCATATTCTGATAATTTTTTGCGTTGTCCTGGACCATGTTGTCCTGGAGCGTATGGACGCTTTTCTAATTCTTTACCTGTACCACTTAATGAAATACCTAAACGACGAGAGAGTTTCCAGCTAGAGCCTGTATAACGAGCCATGCGAACTCCTCCTTTATGTTTTTATTTTGCATAAAATAAAAACCAAACTGATTACACATGCTTTGCACATTTTGTTTTCATGCATCCTCGCCCCAGCAGCATAGAGTTACTCGATGCACCTCCTATAAAGATAGGGGAACAAAATGAAATCAAAACAGTTACATCAATAGGCTGCATATTTTATACACAACGAACATTATATTGTTTTATGTATATAAAGTCAAGAACCTTTACACAATTAAATTTAGTTCTTGTGGAACTAAACGATTTTTGATGTATAGGTGCTATTAATCTTGGTTGTTTATTTTCCGGATGGCCATTGTTCAACCTTGGCTCAATTCCCTATAATAGTCTCTCTTTGACACACTTCTTTTAGGAGTCTTACACACACTCAACAAAGTGATAGGATCAACAATCAGCTTTGTTATAACAAATGTAAAGAATCAATTTGCTATTTTATTCTGTTTGTAATGAAACTTATCATCGACAATATTTAGGGAGATGATTTATGATATAATGGAATAAAATATTGTCTTATTTTGTAATTCGATTATGTGGGTGAAAATTAATGGATGATCAATCAGTTGTAAAGGCGGTTAAAATTAGCTTTTTTGAAAGCTTAAATTCACACCACCTTCAACATTCAATAAATGATATTGTGGATATTTTGATAGGTGTAATAAAAACGCAACTGTGTGTGAGGCATGCAGCTTTTTATTTTTACAATAAGCAATTGGATAGTTTTACACCACATACGAACGATAATGAAATTTTGATAGAGGCATTACCAAAATTACAATATGGTAAATGTTATAAAGTTGAAAAAGATATTATCTTTCCATTCATACATGAAGATAAATTGCATGGCTTACTTCTAATTAATGAAATAGACGATCGTTTTCATCGCTCCACTTTAGATGAAATTGTACAAGCTTGTTCCTCTTTTTATATCAACGCGTTAATGATAAATCAAGCATCTCAAAAAGAACAAAAATATAAGCAACTATATCGATTAACAGAAAAATTCCATTCTTTTATGAACAGAGATGATGTTTTAGTTGAGCTAATTACTACATTGCAAGGAATGTATGAGCATTATCTTTTTTATTTGTTTTTATCGCATGATAATGAAAACCATTCGGAATTGCCCATTAAAAGTCTTGGCTTTGACGAACAGACTGGTAATGAGAAGGCAATGGAAGCCTTTGTGACGGGGAAATCTCAGCTATCAAGCAATCAACAATCACAAGAAACAGTTTTTTATACTCCTTTAAAAGGGAAGCAAGGTGTTTATGGCGTATTACAAGTCGTTGCAAATCAAGGGATTGACTTGACATATGAAAATCGAAATTTTATTACCTTACTATCAACTGCAGCAGGTAATGCATTAGAAAATGCCCAATTATATGAGCAGTCTAAAAGGCTGATAAAGGATTTACAGCTTATTAATGAAACATCACACCAACTAAATAAAAACTTGAGATTAACAGATAATATGACTTATATGTCATCGCGTATTACAGATTCATTTGATGCAAATGAAGTTGGCTTTTTCTATTTTCAGCAAGATGGGTCACTTCAAATTTTGCCAGGTAGTACACGCTTTTTTGAAACAGAGATGGTATCGGAATATATTCGATATGTCCGTGAGAAGATAGAGAAGGATCTTGAAGGAATATTTATTGGAGATTTTACAGCGCATATCGAAAATGCCATGTTCCCATCTGTAATGGCTGTTCCTATGGTCCAAAGTGATAGTTTAAAGGGGTTTGCCTTAGTGCTACATAAAAGACCTTATCATTTTACTTTTGATATGTTTAAATTACTTCAATCTTTAATACATCATTCGACTTTAGCTTTAACGAATTCATTATTAAGAGAAGAATTAGAAACATTAGTAAAGACCGATCATTTAACACAATTATACTCACGTAAATATATGAATGAATGTATTGAGAACTCAATGAAAAATGATCGGAAAGGTACCTATATCCTTTTTGACATTGATGATTTTAAAAAGATTAACGACACATATGGTCATCAAATTGGTGATAAAATTCTTGTGCAGGTCGCAAAGATTATAAAAAGTAATATTCGCGAAAAAGATATCGGAGCTCGGTGGGGTGGGGAAGAGCTTTCTTTATATTTGCCACAGGTAGAGTTAGAAACAGGTGTTGCTATTGCTAAAAGAATTGTAGAACGGGTGAGAGAGAATACGGAACCGATGGTTACGCTCTCTTGTGGAGTGTCCTACTGGGATGCGAAAAATCATATCAATTACAATCAGTTATTTAGTAAGGCTGATCAAGCGCTTTATCTAGCAAAAAACAAAGGTAAGAATCAAGTGATTATACAAGCATAAAAAATAACTTGTTTAATCTGCTCTAATAAAGCTAGACAAATATTTTTAAGTCTAGGATCTGAATTTTCGGTATCCTACTGTATATAGCCATAATAAAAACCCCGTAAATGTTAGTTTGTAACTAATATTTACGGGGCAGTTCTGTTTTAAGAGTTTTACTCAGCATTAATATAGTTTACAAGTGTAGCTACAAATTCCTCTAAGAATACTTCGTCCGTCTCATCAAAGCGATTTTTAAGTGGGCTATCAATATCCAATACACCAACTACATTTTCATTTACGATTAGTGGGATAACAATTTCAGAATTTGAAGCTGCATCACAGGCAATATGGCCAGGGAATTGATGAACATCTTCGACGCGTAGTGTTTGTTTGTTTTTTACTGCTGTTCCACAAACACCTTTACCAATAGGAATTCTTACACATGCCGGCATTCCTTGAAATGGTCCAAGAACGAGCTCATCCTCTTTTAAAAGGTAAAATCCAACCCAGTTTACATCTGATA
The DNA here is from genome assembly GCF_902829255.1 of Metabacillus niabensis. Classification (GTDB taxonomy): domain Bacteria; phylum Bacillota; class Bacilli; order Bacillales; family Bacillaceae; genus Metabacillus; species Metabacillus niabensis. The sequence goes on from NZ_CADEPK010000007.1 coordinate 3,848, forward strand.
AAAATTGGTTCAATAATGCCGATGCATTTGCTAGGTTCGCGATTGTGTCTTTTTCACCCTCTAGTAAAGCCTTTAATTGATTTATCACTAATTTATACTGTTCATTTCTACTACCTTTATAATTTTCGACATGAAACATTGCAATTACCTACCTTTAGTTAAATTCTAACAACATCCACCAGAACATTGTCGAGCGATTAATGAAGGAATTCATCAATAATCGTGGAAATTAAGAGAAAAGAGAGGGTGGTGAATCAAATGACTCAACAACCATTAAGTGAAACTAAACAAAAAATCTTACAGGCAGCCATTTATTTATTCCATTCAAAAGGATTTACAGGAACATCTGTGAGGGAAATTGCAAGTCGGGCAAATGTGAATATTGCGCATATCTCCTATTATTTTAAAGGGAAAGGTGGGTTGCTTGAATATTTAGTGTCACAATATTATGAAGAGTATATTCAAGTAATTGAAGATAACTATGCACAATTAACATACAAAAACGCTCACGTTATATTAAATAAAATGGTACTAGATATATTAAATTACCAGCATGCGAATCGTCAACTTTCACGATTGGTCTACCGGGAAGTCACATTAGATTCAGTCCTTATACGTGAAGTAATGACCACATATTTAATGAAAGAAAAATATTATCTACAAGCGGTTCTCGAACAAGGAATTGAAGAGGGGATATTTCGTAAAGGGTTTATCCCACATATCATTATTCAATTAAGAAGTCTTTTGCATATGCCCTATTTACAACCGCAATATATGAGTGAAGTTTTGTATATACAGCCTCATGAAACTTACTTTGTACATCAATACTATAAAGAGTTAAAAAATTGGCTGAATTCATTGCTTATAGATAATCAGACAAAAATGGTTGAAGGGAAGCTAATTGCCGTTCGTTAATTGCTGATAACAGGTATAATTCTTTCCGACATCCCTTGCGCTGTGGGCATCAGAGCCATAGATTAAAGGGATTTTTTGTTCTTGTGCCATTTTAGCAACAGCTGATCCTGGATAGGTTTCCCCACAAAACTCTTTTCTCAATCCTGCGACATTATAATCTAATTCGTATCCTCTGTTTTTTATTTCAAATAAAATAGTTTGGATGTATTGATCAACTGAAAATGTAACAGGAAATAGCTTTTGAAATTTATTAACCAATGTAATATGACCAATACGTTTAGGTTTATACTCCCCTAAGTCACTTTGTATTGAGTGAAGAACCTCTTGATAATAAATATGGTGTAATTTTTCCAATGATCCAATCTGATCAATCATATGTTTAAATGTGTGCTCATCAAAGTCCATACAATAATATTTGTCTTGGAGCTTTAAAAAATGAACTGAGAGGATGCTATCATCTAAATATTTTCCGTATGTGTTTAAAAATGACGTTGTTTCCTCTTCATACTCTTTAATATAATCAACTTCTAAACCAAGATTAATGGTTATTTCATTTTTATAAGCTTTCTTTAACAATTGTATTTTTTCAATATATTCTTCCATTGTTTCTAGTTCAATTGCACTATCTTGATTAGGGGTTGGATCGTGAAACGTATTTGGCAAAGGTGCATGCTCCGTAAAGGTGATGGAATCAATATGTAGTTGAATTGCTTGTTCAATGTATGCCTCTAGTGAATCAGTTGTACCGTGCGGACAATAAGGAGTGTGTACATGCCCATCTTTCTTCATACTTTGTTTCCTCCTTCAGCAAAAATAGATTAAAACCTTAGATAGCTAAAAACAGATATGAAATTAACGAAAGCTTATGTTGAAAAAATTGCTAGTCATTGGGCTCGTAAGCAAATTACGACTGTGAAGGAAGCTATGCAACTTGCGAAAAATGAACATCGCCAATATCAACAGTGGGCTGAGGAAAAAACATCTAAAAAGACTACTGCAACGAAAAAGAAGCCAATTCGAAAAGAAATGCTTCCATCCTGGCTTAAGGAAGAGGAGCAAACTGATAACTCTGAAAATGAAACAAAAGCTGATGTACCTGAGCTCGATCGCGAACAATTTGAGGCAGAAAAAAAGAAATTATTTGATCGAATAAAAAAATACAAGGATAATAAAAACAATTAATCCTATTAAATGTCATTGCAGAAAAGCGTGGTGAACAAAATGGAACATATGAGTAACTCATTTAAATCTTTAACGAATCGAAAAGATTTTAAAACTCGATATAATGACTTAAAAAAGCAAGTGTTAAATCATCCTGATGTACAAGCCTTCTTAACAAAGCATTCTGCAGAGATAGAGGAAGGAATGGTTGATCGAAGTCTTGTAAAGCTATTTGAATTTATTGAACAGAGTAAAAATTGCCAGGATTGCCCCTCTTTGGCAGAATGTAAGAACTTATTGGAAGGATATCATCCGCGATTAGTCATCGAAGGCAGAATGATTAATATTCAATATGAAAAATGTCCTACAAAGGTAATCCATGATGAGCGCAAAAAACATGCATCACTTATTAAAAGTATGTATATCCCTAAAGACATTTTAGAGGCACAATTTGATAACATCGAAATTGAAATGGATGAAACAAGTCGAATTAAAGCAATTGGACTTGCACAAGACTTTGTTGAACAATACAATAATGGGAAGCATCCTAAAGGATTGTATTTATATGGATCCTTTGGGGTTGGGAAAACCTATATATTAGGTGCGATTGCGAATGAACTTGCCTCATCAAAGGTTTCCTCTATGCTCGTTTATGTCCCGGAATTTATGAGGGAGCTTAAAGGTTCATTTCAAGATTCTTCCTTAGATGAAAAATTGGATGCAGTTAAAAAGGTCCCGGTTTTAATGTTAGATGATATCGGTGCTGAGTCAATGTCAAGTTGGATGCGGGATGAAATTCTTGGAGCAATTCTACAATATCGTATGTTAGAAAATTTACCAACATTCTTCTCCTCAAACTTTAACTTAAAAGAGCTGCAGCATCATCTCTCTTATTCACAGCGTGGTGAGGAGGAGCCTGTAAAAGCAGCGAGAATTATGGAACGAATTAAACATATGGCAATTCCGATTGAGCTTATTGGAAGGAACCGAAGAGATTAAAGATTAAGCTATTTCAGTGGTAAGGAATTCTTCTTTTTGAGGGATGTCTTTTCATTAGAAATAGCTTTTTTTAGCTGATTTCGTAACTTTATTGCTAAGCGAGAGTTCCGAACATACCCTTTTTATAAAATGTTCTTTTTGAAAAATTTATATTTCCTACTTCTATTTCATTCAGTCCCCCATATACATAGAACTAGGTGTTGGCAAATAGGGGGGACAATCATGCTTGAGATTTTATTAGGGTCTCCGAAAGAGGCAAAATTGATTTATTCAATCTTTCGTTCATTGTGTAATGATTATGAATCAGAATTAAAAATCGTTAACCAACGATGCATTAAAATTAACCCGAAAATTTGGGAGAAATCAATTGAACGATTAATTATTCCTGGTCTTGTTCAATTTATAATAAATCATAAAGAACAGCAATTAATGTTAACGATGATTAAGGAACAATATTATTTTTTAGAGGAAGAAGAGCAGCAGCAAATCATACATATTGCACAATCTATTATGGAAGGTGAACGGGAGGATATTCCAGGTGTAAAACAATTTCCTCAGCGTGAGTTGATTTTAAAAGAAGCGTTAGAACAATTTTTACGACCGGATTTATATTTTAGCTATACCTCTTTTGAAAAGTTCCGCTTACACGAATACACTACTGGGTTACGGTCAATTGTTGAGCTGGCAATTGAGGAATATAAGCTTGAACAGGAGTATCAAAACTTCATTCAAAGCTTGCGGGATTATCTCGTAAATAGAGAATGTGTTCTCGATGAAATTGCAATCGTACATGATACACATTTTCAGGTGTTCAATCATTTTGATGAAATGACTGAAGATGAATTAAAAGCCTATATTGATGAAAAATTTGTCAGACAACATCCGATGTATATTGATACAAATTTATTAGGGCCAATTGTGTCAATTGCACCGAAGAAAATAAAGCTTTTTTCTGATGATCCTTTCGATGGTATGATCCAAACGATACTTAATGTTTTTGAAGAACGTGTGAGCATACATAGCTTAAGTGAGTTTCAAAATTAGGTTAGAGTAAATACTCTTTGTACTTTCCGCTACAATTGCTATAATTTTATTCGTTTGGCATAAGCTTTTAGCTCCCATGCACCTTTAGCTTAATCTTAACCGCTTTAATTTCAGCATGAGATGCCATTCATTCTGTTTTACCAAGAGAAAAATCATAACGACTAAAGTGTATAAAAGATCTTCCTATAGAAATCTTGATTTTTAGTTAAAAAGACATTATAATTTGTGGTAATTAAAGATTAAACAGTTATGATAAGGACAATAGCTTGTTTATACGGTTTTCAGAGAGGGAAGGATTGCTGGGAGCTTCCTAACACGATAAACAAACTTACCACCTTTGAACTTCAGTTGTGAACAGTTTTCTTAGTAATAACTGACGGTCACCCCGTTATCGAATGAAAGCCAAGCTAATGTTGAAATACTTATAGTTTGGGAAATAGGGTGGAACCACGATCCATTGACTTGAGTATAACTCGTCCCTTTATTAGGGGACGAGTTTATTTATTTTCGGGAACTTTTGATGAAAACATAATATGAAAAGTTCCGATACCTGAGTTTCCTTCATATAGGATGCACTTCATGAGATGCTAGTCTTTAAGGAAAAGCACGATACAAATTAAAGGAGCGAAAGAATAATGTCAGATGTTATCAAAATTCAATTTCCAGATGGGGCAATAAAGGAATTTCCCTTTGGTACAACAACAGAGGAGATTGCTGCTTCAATTAGTCCTGGTTTAAAGAAGAAATCTTTAGCAGGAAAAATAAATGGTCAATTACTTGATTTACGGACACCAATTAATGAAGATGGAAAAATTGAAATTGTGACTCAAGATAGTGATGAAGCGCTAGAAATTATGCGCCACTCAACAGCACATTTAATGGCACAGGCGATTAAACGTCTTTTCAAGGATGAATCAGTAAAGCTTGGTATTGGTCCAGTCATTGAAAATGGATTCTATTATGATATTGATATGGAGCGAGCAATAACTCCTGAGGACCTTCCAGCTATTGAAAAAGAAATGAAAAAGATTGTAAATGAAAACCTTGAAATCGTTCGAGTAGAGGTTAGTCGTGAAGAGGCAAAAAGTCGATATGAGGAGATTCAAGACCCATTAAAGCTAGAACTTTTAGAAGCAATTCCGGAAGGTGAAACGGTTTCTATTTATGAACAAGGTGAGTTTTTTGATTTATGTCGTGGGATCCATCTTCCATCAACAGGAAAAATAAAGGAATTCAAGCTATTAAGTGTTGCGGGTGCGTACTGGCGTGGAGATAGCAATAATAAAATGCTTCAACGAATCTATGGTACAGCTTTCTTCAAAAAGGCGGATTTAGATGAGCATCTACGAATTCTTGAAGAAGCAAAGGAACGTGATCATCGTAAATTAGGTAAAGAATTAGGTTTATTTACTACCTCGCAAAAGGTTGGTCAAGGGTTACCGTTATGGCTACCTAAAGGTGCAACAATTCGTCGTATTGTAGAACGATACATTGTGGATAAAGAGCAGCGTTTAGGATATCAGCATGTATATACACCTGTATTGGGAAGTGTAGAGTTGTATAAAACATCAGGTCACTGGGATCATTATCAAGAAGATATGTTTCCTAAAATGGAAATGGATAATGAAGATTTAGTCCTTCGTCCAATGAACTGTCCACACCATATGATGGTTTATAAAAATGATATTCATAGCTATCGTGAACTGCCAATTCGTATTGCAGAACTTGGACTAATGCATCGCTACGAAATGTCAGGAGCATTAACAGGTTTACAGCGTGTTCGTGGAATGACATTGAATGATGCACATATTTTTGTTCGTCCTGATCAAATAAAAGATGAATTTATTCGTGTTGTTCGCTTAATTGAGGCTGTTTATAAAGACTTTGGAATTGACAAATATTCATTTAGATTGTCCTATCGTGATCCGGAGGACAAAGAGAAGTATTTTGATGATGATAATATGTGGGAAAAGGCACAAGGCATGCTTAAGGAAGCTATGGATGAATTAGGTCATGATTACTATGAAGCAGAAGGGGAAGCTGCCTTCTATGGCCCAAAACTTGACGTACAGGTAAGAACAGCACTTGGTAAGGATGAAACATTATCAACTGTTCAATTAGATTTCCTTCTGCCAGAGCGTTTTGATTTATCATATGTTGGTGAAGATGGTAAACAGCATCGTCCAGTTGTTATTCACCGTGGTGTTGTATCAACAATGGAGCGCTTTGTTGCATTCTTAATCGAAGAATACAAAGGAGCATTTCCAACATGGCTTGCACCTGTTCAAGTTCAGGTTATCCCAGTATCACCTTCCATTCATCTTGAATATGCTAAGCAAGTACAAGAACAGCTACAAGAGGCTGGTTTACGAGTTGAATTAGATGCTCGTGATGAAAAAATTGGTTATAAAATTCGTGAAGCACAAATGCAAAAAATCCCTTATATGCTTGTCGTAGGTGATAATGAAATTGCTGAGCAAGCAGTTAATGTAAGAAAATATGGTGAACAAAAATCCGAAACAGTTGCATTTGAGAAATTTCTTAATACAATTACGCAAGAGGTTAAGAGATAAATATTAACCATAAGAAAAAAACTCTTGCAACATATTGTCGGATTTGATAGAATGAATTTTGTTGTTAAAGAAGTAAATCATTCTTGCAAAATCTTTGTTATGATGTTATAATTTGCAAGGTAATTGAATAGTCTATCATTAAATAAAGAAGAAGCACCCGCTTCTCACCTGATTGACACATCCGATTGTAGTTGGCAGGTTACGATGAACTCTTAAAGAATACAATCGTAGTGTGGGTGTTTTGTGCATCCACACTTTTTTATTTTTCGTAAATAAAAAAACCAATCAACAAATCTGGATTTAATCATTACTATTCAGTTTATTAAACCTTGGAGGTGGCTAATTATTAGCAAAGATATGATGGTAAATGACGGAATTCGCGCACGTGAGGTTCGTCTAATTGGTGCCAATGGAGATCAGCTTGGAATTAAATCTCGTCAAGAGGCGTTAGAAATTGCTGCTAGAGCTAATCTTGATTTAGTTTTAGTTGCACCGAATGCAAAGCCTCCTGTCTGCCGCATCATGGATTACGGAAAATTCCGTTTTGAACAGCAAAAGAAAGAAAAAGAGGCGCGTAAAAATCAGAAGGTCATCAATATTAAAGAGGTTCGCTTGAGTCCAACAATTGATGAGCATGACTTTAATACTAAGCTTCGAAATGCACGTAAGTTCTTAGAAAAAGGCGATAAAGTAAAAGCTTCTATCCGTTTCAAAGGACGTGCCATTACACATAAAGGAATTGGTCAGAAGGTGCTTGATCGGTTCTCAGCTGAATGTGCAGACGTTAGTACGATTGAATCACATCCAAAAATGGATGGCCGTAGCATGTTCTTAGTTTTAGCACCGAAAAATGAAAAGCAATAATACTTAAGGAGGAATACCTTATGCCAAAAATGAAAACTCACCGTGGAGCAGCAAAGCGTTTCAAAAAGACCGGAACTGGTAAACTTAAACGTTCACATGCTTACACTAGTCACTTATTTGCAAACAAATCTACAAAAGTAAAACGTAAACTACGTAAATCAGCAGTAGTAAGCAAAGGTGACTTCAAACGCATTCGTCATTTATTAGATAATATTAAATAATCGTAAACACCGTAATATAGGAGGGAATTTACATGCCAAGAGTAAAAGGCGGTATCGTTTCACGTAAACGTCGTAAAAAAGTATTAAAATTAGCTAAAGGTTATTTCGGTTCTAAACATACATTATATAAAGTTGCAAACCAACAAGTAATGAAATCTTACTTATATGCTTACCGTGACCGTCGTCAGAAAAAACGCGACTTCCGTAAGCTTTGGATTACTCGTATCAACGCAGCTGCTCGCGTAAATGGTCTTTCATACAGCCGTTTAATGCATGGCTTAAAGCTTGCTGGTATTGAAGTAAACCGTAAAATGCTTGCAGATTTAGCTGTAGCTGATGAAAAAGCATTTGCTCAATTAGCAGACGCTGCAAAAGCACAATTAAACAAATAATTTTTACGATTAAAGAGCTGACTTGCAATATATGTCAGCTCTTTTTTATAGGCTATTTTTGAACCAATTGTTTAAATAGAAGGTTTTAAAGCATGTGACACTTAAAAATCAACTAAATTTATTAGAGGGGATTTTTAATCGCGCGATAGTATGTAAAGACAGTCCAGTCATTTTAACGACTAAATGAACTATTATGCAATGGGAGACAAATCCTTTTATTGAATTGAAGATAAGGAGAAAACGATGGTTTATTTCATTTGTATTTATTTGTTACTTAATTTAATTTGCTTTATTTTAATGGGGCTTGATAAACGAAGAGCTAAACGTGGTGAATGGAGAATTAAAGAATCGACATTATGGACAATTGCAATTTTGGGAGGTGCTTTAGGGGGGACATTAGCAATGAACATATTTCGTCATAAAACGAAACATGCTTCGTTTAAATTTGGATTCCCGACTGTTTTACTCGTCCATTTCCTTCTAATTATCTATCTTTTTAAAACGATGGCATAATCATAAATTTCTCTCGTAAACTGTATCGAACACTACATGCATCAAAGATTGCTAACAAGAAAGTGGTGAGGACGATTGACCTTGCAACGTCGTCTGTAGTAGATGCGATTGAAACGACTGGTTTTTTTGCTCCAATTGTTTTTATTTTGTTTCATCTTATCAGGCAATTTTTACTCATTCCTGTAGCGGTTGTTTGTGTTGTTGGCGGTATTTTATTCGGTGGGGTATTTGGAACGATTTATTCGATTGTTGGTTTGACGGGCTCGAGTATATTATTTTATTTTTTACCAAAGCTCTTTCCTTCGTTTTATCAGAAGCTTGTAAAAATGAAGGGAAAATATATTGGAATGTATACGACATTCTCAATCGGACAAATCATTGTTCTTCGGTTAATTCCATTTATGAATTTTTCCCTAATATGTTTATGTATTTTAGAAAAAACAAAATCTTTTCGACGGTATGTAAAAATATCATTTTTAACACATATTCCTTCATGCATATGCTTTACATTTTTAGGTGTGTCATTGCAAAGTTTATCACCTATCATTTTGGGGGGCATCGTGATTATCTTATTCGTTCTTGTTTATTTGTTAAGAGAAAAGCAAGCGTTTATTAAGTGGGAAGAATTTTTTGTTAAGGAAAAAGGCTAACGGTGAAAGGGCTCCTTATAGGAACTTTCTTATTAGTTGAAGAATATGTGTGCATTCCCATTTGGATGTTCCGGCTGATTATTGTGCAAACTAATGACAAAAAAATTGAAGGTGACATGACAAAATGGAAAACTCGAAAGCTAAGGAACGCCAAAAACATGATGATACGTATGGGATTTTAAATAAGTCTATAGAAGTTGACACAGATGTAAATGAGGATCCAGTGAGAGAAAAACTTTTGGATGATTCCCTCGAATCATTTCTAGAAAATGAAAGTAAAGCTAAATAAAATGATTAAAAGCTGTCGGAGAGACAGCTTTTAATCATTTTATTTAGCTTTCATCTTGTTTTTCACGCTTTTTTACTAATAGCTCCTTTATCGGACTTTTCCAATCTATTTTTGCATGTGGATAGTGCTGCTTTACGTTCTCTTCGATATATTGAAAATCATCAAGTGACAAGCCTTGTAGTTCACTAGTTGATTTTGCCCAAATAAACATAGAAACAACTTCAAATGAATTAGTGGTTGTACCTAAGTATTTTTCACCTTCAAAAATAGCACCCTTATAC
>NZ_CADEPK010000008.1 GCF_902829255.1 Metabacillus niabensis
CTTCTCCATGTTATCATATTAAATATTTAGGTAGTAAAGAGACAATTGAAAATAGAGTTTCGATGATTTGATTTTCTTGCTTTTTAAGATATTAAAACTGTTGCATAATTTCTTGCTTTTTGTTATGATGGTTAATGTTATGATTTGTAGCGCACCCGTGCTACAACCGCTCAGAATCAGGTATGTTAAGAAATGATTACGATCATTCACCTCGTTTTGGCGAGTCTGAGTTTATAGGAGGTGCAAGGAATGTACGCAATTATTGAAACTGGTGGAAAGCAAATTAAAGTTGAAGAAGGCCAAGTGATTTATGTTGAAAAGCTTGGTACTGAACAAGGTGAAACTGTTACGTTTGACAAGGTTTTATTTGTAGGTGGAGAAAACGTTAAAGTTGGTAGCCCAACTGTAGACGGAGCGACTGTAACTGGTAAGGTTGAAAAGCATGGTCGTCAAAAGAAAATCACTGTCTTCAAATATAAAGCTAAGAAAAACTACCGTAAAAAACAAGGTCACCGTCAGCCATACACTAAAGTTGTCATTGACAAAATTAACGCGTAAGGCGATTTGATATGATAAATGCTAAAATTTATCGTTCAAATGATGGACTTATCACATCGTTCACTCTGTCTGGACATGCCGAATTCGACGAATACGGCAGTGATATTGTTTGCGCTGGGGCATCAGCAGTTACCTTTGGTGCTGTAAATGCAGTACTTAGTCTTACAAAAATTGAGCCACAAATTGATCAAGGTGGAGAAGGAGGGTACTTACAAGTTAAGTTACCTAACAATCTCGACAAATCAACGAGTGATAAAGTTCAATTATTGTTAGAAGGGATGCTTGTCTCACTTCAAACAATTGAAAGAGAGTATGGACAATATATTTCTGTAAAGATAATGAACTAAACAGGAGGTGAATTTCATGTTAAGATTAGATCTTCAGTTCTTCGCATCTAAGAAAGGGGTAGGTTCGACTAAAAACGGTCGTGACTCTATCGCAAAACGTCTTGGTGCCAAGCGTGCAGATGGTCAATTCGTATCTGGTGGTTCAATCCTTTACCGTCAACGTGGTACAAAAATTTACCCAGGTGAAAACGTAGGCCGTGGCGGTGATGATACGCTATATGCAAAAGTTGATGGTGTAGTGAAATTCGAACGTTTCGGACGCGATCGCAAAAAAGTTAGCGTATACCCAGTAGCACAAGAAGCATAAGTTCATTTGAAACTCTAGCCTTACGGAGGCTAGAGTTTTTTTATGGAGAATGTTTACGAGCATTTATTACGCATGCTGGTCATACATTTACTTGAGATTTTTATATCCCCTCTAAAATGATCTGTTGTTTTTGCCTATCTATATTAATTCATTCGAAATAAGGGATATCCCTTTATG